>JAFGDI010000121.1 GCA_016932145.1 Sedimentisphaerales bacterium | reverse complement strand
ATGAAACGGTTAAAGATATTACCAAATTTTCTGAGGCCCGTATTCTCTTTGCTGATGATTCTGGGATAGTTCGTGATAGTATGAGAGATTTCCTCGCTGTTTGTGGGTACCATAATGTAATAATATTTAATGATGGTCTCAAGGCCTGGGAATATATCGATAAAAACAGATACAATGATAATGGGCCTTGCGATATGGTTGTTTCTGATATAGAAATGCCCTGTATGGACGGACTGCATCTTGCCCGCAAAATTAAAGAAGATCCTCAACTTAAAGATATCCCCGTTATTCTGCTTTCTTCGCTGATAACCCCTGATAATATCAATAAGGGTAAGGCTGTTGGCGTTAATGCCCAGATAAGAAAGTCGGAAACCGAAAAACTCGTTGATATCCTGGAAGAGTCACTGGCCAATAAACTTGGTGCTATGACATCTGTCTGAGCCTGATAATTAAAAACTAATTTTTAAAAGGCCCTCGTATTTGAGGACCTTTTTTTTATTGCTCTATATCAGACAAATCACTGGTCTCTTGTAGTATGAGCATTGTATTGTTTTGTTAAATGGCTTCGCCACCGGTTTCTCCTGTCCTTATGCGAATACATCTTTCCAAATTTGTTACAAATATCTTACCGTCACCAATCTTGCCTTCAGCACCATGTCTGGCCGCAGTTAAGATTGCATCTATTGCTATATCAACATAGTTGTCATTACATGCTATGTCCAGTCTGACTTTATTTATCAGGTCGGGAGCCACTACCTGACCTCTGTACAGGTCAACCTGGTCAGCCCGACCTCTGCCGCTACAGCGGCTTACTGTTATTCGGGTTATCTCTGCTTTGAGTAGTGACTCTCTTACTTCATCTAATTTATCCGGCTGTATAATTGCTGTGATCAATTTCATTTTTTTACCCTTTTATGTCTTTATCGGCTGTATTATTAAATTACATGCTATTAATTCATATTTAGCATACCATAACCAGATTCGCCATGTAAGCTGTGGTCCATGCCTGCCATTTCGGCCGGGGCACTCATTCTCAAACCCACTGTCTTATCTATGCGCACTGTCAGTATAAGTGTGACAACACCGGCATAAACACCGCTTACTATCACTCCTTCCAACTGATAGTAGAACTGCCTGCCAATACCATGGTCGGGCACATTTCGCAAGAAAAAGGTCAGTAATAATGCTCCAACTATACCTGCCACGCCATGAATACCAAATACATCTAGTGAATCATCATAGCCCAGCTTACTCTTTAATCGCAGGGCCAGATAGCAGACGATCGAGGCTGCTACACCCAAAACTATTGCACCGGGTACCATTACATCGCCGGCCGCCGGGGTTATTGCTACCAGACCTGCAAGCATACCTGATACGAAACCAAGGGAGGTTGCTTTTTGGTGGTGGAAGGCTTCTATCAACATCCAGGTAACAGCACCGGCTGAAGCCGCTACCTGCGTTACTGTTAAGGCCTGGCCGGTGAGCAGACCGCTTGACTCTGAACTGCCGGCATTAAAGCCAAACCAGCCCACCCATAGCAGACCGGCACCCATAAGCGTCATGACCAGATTATTCGGGTGCATCGCCGTTTTAGGATATCCTCGCCGGCTGCCCAGGTAAAGTGCCATCACCAGACCAGATATGCCCGCAGATATATGAATTACTGTACCTCCGGCGAAATCTTTGGCCAGGCCTGTCAGATATCCGCCTCCCCATACCCAGTGTGCCAGTGGATTGTATATCAATAATGACCATAAGATGATCAGTATGCAGTAGCCGCGAAATTTTACCCGTTCAGCAAATGCTCCGGCTATCAGGGCAGGGGTTATTATGGCAAATTTACCCTGGAACATCGCAAATACCACCTCGGGTATGCCTGAGGCCCTCATTTTGCTGTCAATACCTGAGAGCATGAACTTCTCCCAATCCCAGCCGCACCAGCCATGTGATGTACCAAAAGTCATGGCATAGCCGCATATCGCCCAGAGCACGCCGATTATGGCCATTGCCGCAAAACTGTGCATCATTGTGCCTACTACATTTTTTGTCCTTACCAGGCCACCATAGAACATTGCCAGACCGGGTGTCATTAGTAATACTAATGAGGTGGAGGTCAGCATCCAGGCAGTAGTGCCGGTGTCTATGACAATTTCTTGCTCTGCTGCTTGTTCCTGCCCAAAGCATTGACCGGGCATAAATAGCATGCCACATACTAATGCTAATACTAATACTACGACTTTTTTCATCATTAACTCCTGTTATTGCACTTTTTATCTGTTATGTCTGCCTGTAGCTTCTGGCAAACATAACGCTCCTATGCAGTTCCTCTGACCTCTGGACACAGAGTTAACCGCGTGTTTTCTTTTGCAAAACTCATGCCACATATTGTAATAATAATTTACCAAAGCGATTAAGCTCCTTGTTTGCCAGCAAATCTCTGCTTAAGTGCTTGTAATACAAGTTGATATTTCTTTTTTTAACTTTTCGCATTTCGCTGCTGCATTCCCTGTATTTTGCTGAATAATCACTCCGTAATTTGTCTTCCTGTATTATAGTGCGACATAAATGTAAATATTGCTTTAAGTATGACGCAATTGTTATATTATTTCATGAAAGTTGCAATTAAGTTTTTCAGTCGCTATTGCAGTATTGCGATTGTGATATTGGCTATGGCAATTGTTCGCGTTTTTCATCTCAAAAGAGAAAAAAAGTTATAAAATGTGAAAAACTAATGGAAAATCTTAGAAATAAGTGTAACCTTTTAGACAGGTATGCGTCTATAAGATAGACTGTTCGATATGATGAGCGATCCGGTGTTTTTTACGAAAGAAGAGTTATGAAGAAGTCTATTATTATATCGGTTATTATTATTTCTATACTGGCGGTTATT
>JAFGDI010000002.1 GCA_016932145.1 Sedimentisphaerales bacterium | reverse complement strand
CTCATCTATTTTTTCCAGCACTTCGCCTGCTTCTTTCGGGTCCAGCAGGTCGAAAAGTATCTGACGGGCTATTTCGTCGAGTACCTCTACAATTTCAGCCAGATCTGATGAACGAGAGACATTGAGCAGTTCTTTGAGCTGCAGATAGTCTTTCCTTTCGATCAGCTCTTCTATTTTTTCCAGAAGCTGTTTTGTCTGATTGTGATGGTTTGGCATAATAACGATCCAGTCCGGTCAGAGCATTGGGCATGATTGCCGCAGATAGGTATGTCTTTACTCTGTTAGAGCAATAAGCACTTCATTATAAAGGTTTTAGGAACATTTGCCAGAAAAATATGATCTATCTGCCATTTAAATCATGTTGCCAGATAAGGGTATTTTGTAGTATTATTGCTCTTATGACCATAAATAGTAAACCATTGATAGGCCTTTTAGGGGCACCAGGCTCAGGCAAAAGTACGGTTGCCGGGTGTTTTGCCCGGCTTGGCTGCGGTGTTATTAATGCCGATAAGCTCAATCACGCTGTTCTGGCCCGCGAAGATATTGCCAGAAGGCTGGCAGACATGTTTAATAGCGATATTTTGGGCGATAATGGCAGTATTGATCGCAAGAAGCTATCAGCACTTGTTTTTAGTGGTGAAGGTAAAGAAAATCTTAAGAAACTCGAAGATGTAGTCCATCCAGAGATATTTAAGCTGATAGAGTCTGAAATAATCAGATTGGGTCAGGAAGAGTCTGTCCCGGCGATAATACTCGATATACCGCTTTTATTGGAAGTTGGCCTGGATAAACGCTGTGATCACCTGATATTTGTGAGTGTGTCCGATGAGATCAGGGGTCAAAGGCTGTCAGAAAAGCGTGGCTGGGACGAGAAATTGGTAAAAAATATTGAAAAATCACAGATTTTACTGGACAAGAAGCGTGAAATCTCCGATTATATGCTTGTGAACAATTCTGATACCGGCGAATTGCTAAAGCAGGTTGAATCAATCTTCCCGAAAATTATGCAGTGTTAGTATCGGTTTTTGTTTATCGCATACCTTCCCGGCTTAAGCGGGTACTTTTAATATTAGTCTGATGGGGTTTGTCAATTTAGTTTATTAGCCTCTTCAGAGAGTATGACACATATCGAAGACTGCAAGGATTCCGTTATACAATAAGTTTACCTGACTGTTTTGCATACAGCAGCAGTGGGGCGGCGCCTTTGTAGTTTGTTCTAACTATATAATTTTACAGGAGTTGTGAGATACAATGGCAAGAGCCAAAAAGACTACCAGAAAATCAGTCAGTCAAGACAATGAGCCTCAGATTGAGGCAGAACAGTTTTTTGATGATTTTGACAAGGAACTGGAAACTGAAAGTGTTAAGCTGAGTCCTAAGCGTACCCTGAGCAGAAAGGCCCAGGCTGCCCCAGCGAAAGAGTCTGATAATGACAGTGTTCAGAGCCCGGCACCATCGCCGGCACCGACACCAGCACCAGCACCGGTAACTCCTGTGGTAAAGCAGCAGATTGTTGCTGAACCGGAAGAAAAGGCCGTTATTGCTCAGTCTTCAGCAGCCCATGGTGGGGCTCCTCAACGCAAAACCTCTGGCCGTCAGCAGAAAAATTCTTCGGGCAATCAGGGAGGACGCAAAGGTTCTCAAAACTCTAATGGCGGCAAAAACAATTCTGGTAACAATCAGAATAATGGTAATCAGGGTAATGGCAATGGCGGCAAGGTAGAAAAGTTCAAGTCGCTGATGGAATGTGACCCTGAGACTTATGAGCGTTATGAAGAGGCTAAAAAGAGCAATCTGCATATTAAAGAGTTGCAGAAGATGGAAGTTGACGAGCTGCGTGATATTGCCAAGGCCGAGGGTCTGGAGGAATACGCCGGTCTCAAGAAACAAGACCTCATATTCATGATCGTCCGTAACCGTATTCGCATGAATGGCCTGATGTATGGTGAGGGCGTGCTTGAACTGCTGCCTGATGGCTACGGCTTCCTGCGTACTCCGGACTACAACTATGTTCCTTGCCCGGACGATATATATGTTTCGCCTTCGCAGATCCGCCGCTTTGGCCTGCGTAATGGTAATATAGTTGCCGGTGCGATCCGCCCTCCAAAAGAATCTGAAAAGTATTTTGCTCTCTTACGCGTGGAAGCGGTAAATTATGAAGATCCAGAGTCGCTGACTGAAAAGACAGTGTTTGAAGATCTCACCCCGCTGCACCCGGAAGAGCGACTGGTATTGGAAACAGCACCAGAAGAGCTTAATATGCGTATAGTTGATATTGTTACGCCGATCGGTAAAGGTCAGCGTGGTCTGATCGTTGCTCCGCCTCGTACCGGTAAAACGGTGCTGCTGCAGAAGATCACCAATTCGATAGCGACTAATCATAAAGAGGTTCACCTGATCGTATTACTGATCGATGAGCGTCCTGAGGAAGTGACCGAAATGAAACGCGCTTGCGGTCCGGAAGTTGAAGTGGTAAGTAGCTGCTTTGATGAACCGGCCAGTCGCCATGTTCAGGTTGCTGAGATGGTAATTGAAAAGGCCAAGAGAATGGTAGAGTATGGCCGCGATGTTGTTATCGTGCTTGACTCGATCACTCGTCTGGCTCGTGCTTATAATACTGAGATGCCGCACTCTGGTAAGATCCTTACCGGTGGTGTGGATGCTAACGCCCTGCAGAAACCTAAGAAATTCTTCGGTGCTGCCCGTAACATTGAAGAGGGTGGTTCACTGACGATTCTGGCAACCGCTCTGGTTGATACCGGTTCTAAGATGGACGAAGTAATTTTTGAAGAGTTCAAGGGTACAGGTAATATGGAACTGCACCTGGACCGCAGACTGGTAGAACGCCGGTGTTACCCGGCTATTGACATCAGCCGCAGCGGTACTCGTAAGGAAGAACTGCTCATGGACCCCAAAGAGCTGGAACTTTCTTATCGTCTGCGTAAGATACTCAGCGATATGAACCCGGTTGAGAGCGTAGAACTGCTCAAGACCAGATTGAAAAAGACCCGCAGTAATGCCGAGTTCCTGATGACCATGAATCTGGGCTAAGTAGAGACGCATGATTATGCGTCTCCGAAATGCAAGCCAGGCCAAAAGTTGAGCGCATGATTATGCGTCTGTGAAATGCCAACTAAAGGTCAAAAGTTAAATAAAAGTTGAATACAAGCCGCCGATAGTGAAAATAAGCTGTCGGCGGCTTTTTTTATGTAGAGACGCATGATTATGCGTCTCATTTTGGTGCTGGAATTAAATTCTGCGGTTCAATATTATTCGTCTTCATGTATATTGGGACGGGAATTTGATGTTGGAATGATGTTCAGAGACGCATAATCATGCGTCTCTACGAATTTTTCATTGGAAAAATTGTCGCGTTATGCGTCTTATATATGCAGTGATAATTGCAAAATAGTTCAAAATTAAGGATTTACAGATAATTGGCGTACGGAGCAGCAGATATTGACAGGCTTTTTACCGAGTATTCGGCAGGTTTATGCCTGTATGCCCGGCATTGGCTTGGCTCTAATGCAGAAGATGCGGTGCAGGAAGCATTTGTGAAACTGCTGGGGCAGAGCTCGCCGCCGGGCAATGTTAAGGCGTGGCTTTATCGGACGGTGCGAAATGAATGTATCAGTCGGCTGCGGAAAAAGCGGGTGCGAGACGAGGCGGCCCGAACTATGCAGGCTAATGGCCGGTTCTGGTTTGTGCCGGATGTTGATGCTGGTATGGATTGCCAGATGGTTGGGCAGGCACTGAGCGAGCTGGATGCCGAATTGCGTGAGGTTGTGACCTTGCGGCTGTGGGGCCAGATGGGTTTTGAAGAAATGTCGCAAGTGACCGGCATAGCAGTTTCGACTTTGCACAATCGCTATCAGCGGGCGATAAAGATGTTGCAGGATAGATTAGGATGACCCCTGGGAACGCCGAGCCCCAGCTCGGCAAAAGGGTTGTTTCAGAATTACAATATTAAAAGGCTTAATATACATTTACAGTTATATTTTGATATTTCAATTTGGTTGGAATATCGGTGCCGAGCTGGGGCTCGGCGTTCCCAGGTGATATTATGGAATATAATGAATTTGAAAAGAAGATGATGAAATTGACTCCGGTTATGCCGGGCCTCGACTCGACTGCTGTGGCTTTTGAAGCGGGCTATCGCAAAGGTAGGCGCGTAGCCAGAGTATGGCAGGTATGTAGCGGTGGCATGGCTTTGCTTTTGGTTCTGCTGAGCATTTATACAATGCTCGGTACTGGCAGGCGTTTTGCCCCGGCAGTTGATAACAATCTGGTTCAGTTTGCCAGTTATCATAACAATGCCGGGCCGGTAGAATTGCCGGTCAAAAAATTAAACGAAAATTCATATATTTTATTGCGCAATAAGGTATTAGAACATGGTGTTGATGCTCTGCCTGAATCGTCTGGACAAAAGGGCAGAGTATTGACGGTAAGAGATATGTTACAGAGTTAGTAACCCTTACAGGTAACCGTTCACGGTTATTGTAAAAAGTGAAAAGTAAAAGGTTAAAAGTAAAGGATACTCACTTGTGGCCGAGACCGATACCTTTTACCTTTAACTTTTGACTTTTAACCGTAATCGTGTGAACGATTACCCTTACAGAGGATCAATACTATGAAAATACATTTTAGACAACTTATTATTGCTCTGATTATGACTTTGACGACAGGTAGTGCTGTATGTGCAGTTGGCACGACTGCTGACCAGCCAGCACAATCGGATAAATTTGTTGAGCTGTCTATATCGGGAGCCGCCGAGCCGGTTCCGGCCTTGCAATATCGGCTGCTGCCGCCTAGGGCAGAGCTCAAGCCGGGCAATGCGGCGATAGACTGGTTTAAGCTGACTGCTTCAATGACATCAGATGAGACTATAAGGGAAAGGCTTAATCTGAAAGAGGGCGACCCAGATTGCTCAGAGCTGCTGAGTATGCCTTTTGCCAAATTCAAGAGTGAATATCTTGACTATGCCGATAAGTATTATAAAGTTTCAACCTGGGATTTTCTCAGACATGCTGCCCTGCGTGAAATCTGCGACTGGCAGGACCCATTAGAAGATGGGGTGAATATGCTGCTGCCGAGTTTGTCGGATTTCAAAAAAATAGCCAGATATGTCGCCCTGGAAGCCAGAGTAGAAATAGCTAAAGGTAATTACCAGCAGGCACTTAAGCTGCTGAGTTATAATTTCTCACTGGCTGAAGATCTGGGGCATGGTAAAACCATTATTCAGAATTTGGTAGGTATCGGTGTTGCGTGGTTAAGCTATGAGGTTGTTAAAGACATGGTGTGTCAACCTGACTGCCCGAATTTGTATTGGGCTCTGGAGTTAATACCTGATAGTTTAGTTGATATGCGTATTGCCTATGCTGCGGAAATGGATCTATGGTTTAAGAGTAATACTGACATGCTGGAGGATAGTGTACTTTCAGTGGAGCAGGCCCATAAGATAATGAGTGACATGTTTCAGTTGAACGAGGGATCAGGTATAAATAATGTTGCCCTGACCGCTTATGTTGGCATGAACTATATCCCGGCTAAAAAGAAACTTCTGGAAAGCGGGTATGAGCAAAGCAGGTTGGATATTATGCCATCAGTTCAGGTGGTAATTCTTTCCATGTGGAAGGAATATCTGCCGGTACGAGATAATGTATTTAAGTATCTTTTTCTGCCGTACTATCAGGGACATGATCTGGTGGCACAGCAGGAAAAGGAACTGGCCGATATAATGAGGGCCAATGGAACGCCGAATTTATTTTACGGTATGCTCCCGGCTGTAAGCAAAACCAGCCGTCAGCAAGCCATGCTGCAAGTGCGTGGTGCCGCCCTGCAATGCGTTGAGGCGATAAGGATGTATGCTGCTGAAAATGGTAAGCTGCCGGAAAAGCTTTCAGATATTATAAACTTTCCAACTCCGATAAATGTCTTTACGGGCAAAGAGTTCAAATATTATCTTGATGGTGAAACAGGTGTATTGGATGTAGAGGAGCCAGTTGGCGTAAATAAGTTCAGCGGTTATAAGATCTCGTTGCGTAAGTAGCTCAACCGTCTCGGTTGAGATTAATAATGCTGGTGTCAAACAGGAGTGCGAAACTAAGACAAGTAATATTGATAAATTGGAATAAATCTAATCACAAGCAGGGATGCTTGTGCTACCTAGGAGTAATATAATGAATAAGATCAGGAAATATGTTTTTATCGTGATAATGGTTATGGCTATATTTATCGGCCCGGCACAAGCTGCTAATGATTATGAGCAACTCCAGCCGTGGCTGGAAGATCAGACTATCGCGGTACTGAGTGTTGATGTCAGCCAGGTTGATACTCAAGCCGTTTTTGATGAAGCTAAATATTACATTGATAAATATCTGCCGGAAGTTGATGCCGGGCAGGCCTTGAAAGAAATCGAACCATTCCGGATACAGGTCGATGGCTATCTGACCCAGTTCAAAAATGATGGCGTGCGGAGTATAAATCTGTTTGCCAGTCTGAACGACCTGACCGGCGTTTATGCCGTAGTTATTCATGAGCCAGGCAAACCATGCCCGACGGTTAATGGTCTGGTGCAAATGCTTAATCTGGTTATCAATAATGATATGCTACCGAAATTGGATACCATCGTTGACCTGAACGAGGTCATGCTCATCGGCTCTGCCGCTACAATACAAAGAATACAAAACGACCAGCCTGCCGACCGGCAGGATATTTCTCTAGCAGGTGAAGTGGTTAAAGACAGCAGTGTGAAATTTTTATACGCACCCTCGTCTGACCTGCGGCGGGTAATGAGTGAAACACTGGTTCCAACTGTCAATGACGACAAAAGGTTCAACTGGCAAGAAGTTATCCAGTCGATACAATGGGCAACCGTTGGCTTGGATCTGGATAAGAAACTGGAGCTGGAATATACTATCGAAGCAAAAGATCAGGCCGCAGCCCAAAAGTCAGTTACCATGCTGGAAAAGAATCTTCCAGATATTATAAAATCTGACGATGGTTTGCGCGAGCTTATTCCTGACCCCAATGTGCTGGTTGATATTATCCGGCCAAAAATAACTGGTAAGCAACTGAGTAAAACGCTGGACAGTAAGCTGCTCCGCGAATCGCTGGCTCCGATTCTGAAGAATTTCTATGATATATACCGATTTGAAACTGGTGTTAAAGAAAGTATGGTTAGAATTAAAGGTCATGGAGCGGGGATGGTATTATATGCAAATGAGCATCAGGGTACTTTGCCTGTAAAGTATGAGGACCTTACAGAAGTTGATATACGGCAGGCTGATCTTGTTAGCCCGCTCAAGGATTTCGGCACCGGCTATATTTATCGTGGTAGTGATCTCAATGATAATATGAAAAATCCTGGCAAGACAATAACCGTATATGAGAAAGTAAGCCGTAATGATAAGGTCAGGTATATAGTTGGCTTCCTTGACGGTCATGTGGAAATAATGGTGAGCGATGCAGTTTTCAAGGCCGCCCTTGCCAAAGATAATAGTCTGAGAAAAGAACAGGGCCTTGCCGAAAAGCCAGAGGTTGCGATAAAATAAATTATATCTTCACTCTTTGTGAACAGTTACCCATAAAGTTACTGTTCACACTATTGTCTGATCACGATCATTTCTGTAAAACTAGACATAAGATAGTATTTGTGAACTAATATACTCTCTGCGTCCTTCTGCGTCTCTGCGCGAAATAAATTCTAATATTATTTTCGCGCAGAGACGCAATGGTCGCAGAGTTTAATAGTATGTTTACCTCTGCTTCTGTTGCATAATGCCACATTTATTAGACGATAAATCTCATGAATGGTTACCCCAAAAACAAAAGAACCTTCAGGATAATTCCCGAAGGTTCTTTTGCATAGAGTTGTTTTTCTTGTATCGATTATATTAGACTATAAGCAATTATAGTAGTCTTGTTATTATCAGTTGAGCTTGCAGTTCAGAAATCTGCCGATTGCCGGCAATAAAATTTCTGGTGCATCATCATAAGCCACATGGTTGGCAAATGGTATATTGAGAATATTGGCATGATCGTTTTTCTGGCGAAGTTTCGCCATGCTTGCCAGTGAGGTAAGCGGGTCCTGATCGCCTCTGGCTACCAGCATATCGTTTTCGATCAGGCTCATCAGCTCGCCAGGGTGGCCATCCGGGCTTAGATCAGTCCACATAGCTACCAGAGCTGAGGCGAATTTCGCAAAATCCGGTTCCGGATTCAATCGCAGATAGCTTGCAACAGTTTCCGGAAACATTTCTTTCCAGTTATCAGCCGTAGTCCCGGCATACATCTCCCATTCCGGAGATTCCCGGGTTATCTCCCAGCCAGAGCCAATAGTTATCAGCTTATCGAGCTTAGCTTCTTTTCTGGCAGCATAACGATAGCCGATAATGCCACCGTCACTGAAGCCAAGTATATGAAAGCTCTCCAATTTCTCTGCTTCTATAACTCTGACCAGATCTTCGGTAAGCAATTTATAAGTCAGAGGCTGGTTACCCAAAGTTGACTTGCCATGTCCGCGGCTATCTATCCCGATAAGTCTGAAATGCTTACTCAGGGTCGGGGTAATACTATTAAAATCCTCAATATTACCAAAGCCGCCGTGCAGCATTATTAGTACCGGCTTATTGTGGTCTCCAATTTCTTCGACAAAGACCTTGGCATCATTGCAATCAACCCAATGGCCACCATTATGATCGAATTTGTCAGATAGATCCATTTCTGATCCCTTTATGGTAATGTTACATCCGGCCGTAGTCAGGCAGACAGCCAAACAGAATAAGGCCAGAAATTGTTTTCGGTAATTATACATTCTTTCAGTACCCCATGCCAGTCTGAGGTAGGCTGGCTATGTATTGTATGGAACCGATGTTTTTATTTTTCCCAGACTCACCGAGAATGCAGGTGAGGATAAAAAAAGATGGGCAGAATATCTGCCCATCCTAACTATAATTTATTTACCAGCTTTTTTCTTAGCCGGAGCAGCTTTCTTTTTAGCTGGGGCCTCGACTATCTCCAGTTCGTCTTCCAGTTCTGGGTCTTCTTCTATTTCTTCCGGGGCTGGCAGTCCGCTAACTAGTGCGGCATGTTTGGCCAGGATTTGTTCTTTGATCTCGGCGAAGATTTCCGGGCGTTCGCGCAGATAGTCTTTGGCCTTTTCCCGGCCCTGACCGATGGTTTCTCCCTTATATTTCAGGAACGCACCGCTCTTCTGGATAATATCTTCCAGTACGGCCAGATCGATCAGGTCGCCCTGACGGCTGATACCTTCGTGGAACATAATATCGAATTCGCAGGATCTGAATGGTGGAGCGATCTTATTTTTAACTACTTTCACCCGCACATGGTTACCGATAGCCTTATCGCCTTCGCTCATAGTGCTTACCCGGCGAATATCCAGTCGCACCGAGCAATAGAACTTCAGGGCACGACCGCCGGGTGTGGTTTCGGGGCTGCCGAACATTACGCCGACCTTTTCCCGTATCTGGTTAATGAAGATCAGGCAGGTTTTGGTCTTACTGATAACACCGGTGAGCTTACGCATGGCCTGGCTCATAAGTCTGGCCTGCAAGCCGACATGAGAATCGCCGATCTCGCCGTTGAGTTCTGCCTGGGGGGTCAGAGCAGCAACTGAGTCAACTACGATAATGTCAACCGCATTACTCTTAACGAGCATTTCGACAATACCCAGCGCTTGTTCGCCGCTGTCAGGCTGGCTGACCAGCAAACCTTCGAGGTTAACGCCGAGCTTCTTGGCCCAGGTTGGGTCCAGAGCATGTTCAGCATCGATGAAAGCTGCTACGCCACCGATTTTCTGGGCTTCGGCTATAGTATGCAAAGCCAGAGTGGTCTTACCACTTGATTCCGGGCCGAACATTTCGATTATTCTGCCCCGCGGTACACCCTTGCCACCCAGTGCCAGGTCCAGCGACAAAGCACCTGTGCTGATACAGTCGATAGTAACAGGTGCATCATGGTCCAGATGCATGATCGTGCCTTCACCGAATTGTTTTTCGATCTGGCTTAAGGCGTTTTCCAGTGACCCGGTGCCATTGTATGTTTCTTTTTTGGCTTTTGCCATGCTAAAGCTCCTTAAACTATATTTCCGTTATGGTCTATTGACCGGTTGTGTATCTTTATATTCCTGCCAGACACAATAGCAGACTAATGGGCGTGTTGCCCAAAAGAAAAACAGATTAAGTTGTATAACAATAGTTCTGGTTAATAATTGTTATATTTACTTCAACTGCAACAAATAGTCAGGCAAGATGCCTGACCTACTATTGG
>JAFGDI010000015.1 GCA_016932145.1 Sedimentisphaerales bacterium | reverse complement strand
GCCGCCGATAACGATCAGGCCATCAAGCAGAGTAATGGCATTAGCCAGAGCATCACCGATAACCTCACCCATCTCGGCAAAAGCGGCTTTGGCTGCCTGCACATCGCCAGAGAGCTTACCCTGAGCGATCATGCTGATATCTTTGGGCTCAGGGGCCTTGGCCGGGTCGATGCCAGTAATACGGGCATAAGTGCCCTTAACCGCACGAATAGCAACGCCCTCTTCTGCAAAGCACTTAGGATGCCTCTTGTTACGAGTGATCCATATCTCACCTGCCGCTGAATTATCACCAACATAGAGCTTGCCATCGGCTACAATACCGGCACCAAAACCAGTACCCAGAGTTATGCCAAAGAGCTTATTGAATCGCTTGGGTGATCCGGCTTCTTCGAGCATTTTATTAACCTTAGGCAACAGTCCGCCAATGGCTTCGCCATAAACAAACAGGTCACCATCATTATTTATGAAAGTCGGCACACCGAATTTCTCTTCGAGGAATGGTCCCAGAGCTACGCCGCCCACTTTGAAACAAGGCAGGTTGTTCAGGTCGCCAATAATACCGTTAGGATAATCAGCCGGTCCGGGGAAGGCAAAACTTATGGCTGATGGCTTATCTGACAGCTTGGCAACTACCTGAGTAAAACCATTTACCATAGTATCCAGACATTTTTCCAGATCATTACCATTTGATGGCAATGTTACCGGCTCAACTATCTCATCACCGCCGCGAATAGCAGAGAATACAAAGTTTGTGCCGCCGGCATCGAGTGTCATTACAATTCTTTTATCATTCTGATATTTCATATTTCTGATCCTTTTCTATAAATGTTCGCAAAAAAAACGAAGCTGATTTTATGCATATAGAGACGCACTTTCATGCGTCTCTATACACTGGCTTATCTATGAATAACCTGCGAACGGTTACTCTTACTTCTCAAATTATGCAGCCTTCTTCGCTGAACCCTTCAGTGACAGTACCAGCAGGTAGGCAAAACATACAACAGGCACGATAAAGGCCTTTGTGCCCTGTCCATCATCAACAAACTTACCCATCAGCAATGGAACAATAGCACCACCAGAGATGGCCATGCACATCAGGCCGCTAAGCTCGCCACCGCGTTTGGGGTCTTCTTCAACAGTGATAGAAAACAGCATCGGCCAGATATTAGCGAAACCAAGACCAGCCAGACCAACGCCAACAACAGCTAAATTGCTATTGCCAAGCATAAGCACAATACCACCGGCCAGACCAAGAGCTGCTGACAAACGGAAGAAATTACGCGGGCTGATAAACTTCAATACCACACCACCAGTAAGGCGGCCTATTGTAAGCATAGCCAGAAACAGAGCTGCACCATATTTTGAGGCATTCTCTGCTGTCATTCCAATGCTCTCGAGCAGACGACCGGTAAAAGTGGTCATACAAACTTCAGCACCAACATAAAGGAAAATACCAAGAACAGCCAGAGCAAATACCGGCTTGCCCAACAGGCTCATACTTGAACCTATACTTGGCGGAACATCTGCCTTCTGCTCTTCGATCTTGAGTGTCATTACCCAGATAAATACTATAACCATCAGACCGCAGAACAGTGGGAATGCTGCTCTCCAACCCAGATTAGCCAGAACGGCAATACTGGCAGCCATTGTTACCAGATAAGCTGATACAGTACTACCAATACCCTTGAACCCCTGAGCAAAACTCAGATTACTGCTATAGGCACCTTCGGCACTTACATCACGCATAATCGGATTACCGGCAACCTGTAATAGCGTTGTACCAACACCCAACAGGAATATACAGCCAACCAGCAGCGGAAAACTTGGGGTAATAATACAAGGCACAAGCATTGCAATAATATTGAGGCCCAAACCTACCAATAACAGCTTCTTCATGCCGATACGAGCAGCCAGCAGACCGGCAGGCACGCTGAATGCGGCAAAGGCAATAAATACAAAGAATGGCAGCAATGTCGCCATTACATTACTAAGCTGATAATTTTCTTTAACAGCATTAGACATAGGGCCCATTGCATCAGCTACGCCCATGGCAAAAAAAGCCATTAGAATTGGAACAACTTTAAGTTTCATAATACTTCCTTTATCAAATTTTTATTAATCCAACATACACATCGCAATAGTGTATCTTACTTTTCATCAGACATTGAATACGGGGCATCTTCCGGGGCACTTCCCCACGCCGGGTTTGGCTCAGGACCCATATCAAAGTTTATCTTGCCGCCTGTGGTTATCTGCTCGTGAGTCAGATATGTCTTAGTCTGCTTCTTGAACAGGCCAGTAGTAGCCGACTGAATATAAATATTCTCAGCAGAATTCTTAGGGGCATTTATAACGAACTTCTTGCCATTTTCCAGATTGATAGTTGCCTTGCGGAACAGCGGACCACCTATTACATACTCATTTGAGCCTGGACAGACAGGATAAAAGCCCATAGCACTAAATACATACCAGGCAGAAGTCTGGCCATTATCTTCATCACCGCACAGACCATCTGGTGTTGGCTTATACAGTTTTTCCATTACAGTACGAACCCACTTCTGGGCTTTATAAGGAGCCCCGGCATAATTATACAGATAGATCATATGCTGTATAGGCTGATTACCATGGGCATACTGACCGAGATTCATTATGAGCATTTCAGTTATCTCATGGATCTGGCCGCCATAATAAGAATAATCAAAGGTCGGGGCACTGGCAAATACTGCATCAAGTTTATCAACAAAAGCCTCACGACCACCAATAAGCTCGATCAGGCCCTTGACATCCTGGAACACACTCCAGGTATAATGCCAGGCACAACCCTCAGTAAAGTCGCCACCCCAGGTATCAGGCCGGAAAGGCTCAACCCAGGAACCATCTTCGTTCCGGCCACGCATGAAATTCACTGCCGGGTCGAACACATTTCTGTAGTTCTGGGCACGCTGGGCATAGAGATCTATCTCCTCCTGAGGGCGGTCCAGCTCCTTAGCCAACTGCCAGATACAATAATCGGCATAAGCATATTCCAGTGTACGAGCGGTATTCTCACGGAATCCAAGACCCTTACTGGGCACATAGCCCAGCTTATTATACAGCTCAGCACCGGCACGACCTACTGAAGTCATCGGGCCCATGCTCTTGCTATTCTTAACCATAGCCTCATAAAGTGTCTCAATATCATAACCGCGAACACCCTTCATATATGAGTCTGCAATAATAGAAGCTGAATTTGAACCGATCATACAGTTACGATGACCAGGACTGGCCCATTCCGGCAGCCAGCCGCTTTCGCGATAAGCATTAGCCAGACCTTCCATCATCAGGCTATTAAGTTCAGGAAACAGCAGAGAATTCAGCGGGAACGCACTGCGGAATGTATCCCAGAAACCATTATCAGTGTACATCGGGCCGGGCAGTACCTTGCCATTGTATGGACTGTAATGTACCATCTTGCCTTCAGCATCAAATTCATGGAAAGTACGAGGGAATAATATTGCACGATACAGAGCTGTATAAAAATTCTGATATTGTGCCAGCGTACCGCCTTCTACCACTATCGTACCTAACTTCTCATTCCAGAGCTTTTTGGTCTTGTCACAGGTTGTATCAAAATCATCTGAGGCCAGTTCTCTTTCAAGATTAAGACGGGCCTGTTCCGGACTGATAAATGATGAAGCAACACGGGCAGTAACTTTTTCACCACGCTGAGTTTTAAAGCGAACTATAGCACCTACATGCTTACCTTTTTCCTGACCTTTCCCCATAGTCACATTCCAGTCGGTCCAGGTGCCTGCTTCTTCAATATCCTTATCAAATACGACTATAAAATAGTTATGGAAATTCTCCGGCACTCCACCGCTGTTATTCCGACAATAGCCGGTAATCGTACGGTTTGCTGTGTCAACATTAACATGAGAACCCTTATTAAAGGCATCCAGAAGAATATAGGCACTATCAGATTCCGGGAAAGTAAACCGCAACTGGGCAGCTCTCTCGGTCGGCGTAACCTCTACTGTGGTGTCGTGGTCAGCCAGATAAACGCTATAATAATAAGGACGAGATATCTCGGCCATGTGTGAATACCATGACTCTCTCTCTTCTTCCCTTACTTTAAGCTCACCTACCACCGGCATAAATGCAAATGCGGCATAATCATTGATCCACGGACTGGGCTGATGCGTCTGCTTTATGCCCTTTATCTTGTGGGCATCATACTGATAACCCCAGCCATTACCCATATTATTAGTCATGGGTGTCCAGAAATTCATGCCCCAGGGAGCTGCTATCGCCGGGTAGGTATTACCTGTTGATAATGCAAACTCTGAATCGGTTCCTACTAATGGATTAACATAGTCTGCAAATGGCCTGTTTTGTCCTTTGCCGATGGCAAATTGGGTCAGCACAAGACCGCACAGACAAGCTAACATCAATCTACTTCTAAACTTAAATTTCATTTCGTGCCCCTTTAATAAATATAAATATATCAAATAT
>JAFGDI010000120.1 GCA_016932145.1 Sedimentisphaerales bacterium | reverse complement strand
TGGGGACTGCACCCATGGGCCAGAAACAACTATTCGCCGGACGATGGCTTTATCGGACCCAAAGCCCATAAGCGTATATTTGAACTTCTGCTGCGGCTGAAGGCCAATTATCTCTGGCCGGCTATGCATAAGTGTACCAAGGGCTTCCATGGTTTCGCTGAAAATAAGATCGTCGCCGACCAGTATGCGATCGTTATGGGATCATCTCATTGTGAACAAATGTCGCGGGATAATGAATGGGAATGGTATCGCTGGAGCCCGGCTGATGGCTCTCCCAGAGGCGATTGGGACTGGTGTACCAATTCCACCGGCCTCACCAGGTATTGGCACGATGCCGTAGCTGCCAATGGTCAGTATGAAAATATTTACACCACAGGTATGCGCGGTATCCATGACAGCGGTATGCCCTGTAGCGGAGCAACTGATGCCCAAAAGGTGCTGGCAATGCAGAATGAAATATTCCCTGCCCAGAGAAATATCATTGCCGAATTGGTCAACCCCGATGTAACACAGGTGCCACAGATTTTCTGCCCCTATAAAGAAGTGCTCGGCCTCTACAATATGGGCATGAATGTACCAGATGATATTACCCTGGTATGGCCAGATGATAATCATGGCTATATTCGCAGATTATCTAATACCAGTGAACGGGCCCGATCCGGCAGCTCTGGTGTATATTATCATTTCTCCTACCTGGGTTCGCCTCGTGATTTCCTCTGGCTCTATTCGACACCGCCGGCTTTGATCTGGGAAGAAATGACCAAAGCCTATCAATATGGTGCTGACCGGGTCTGGGTCTTTAATGTAGGCGATATCAAACCTGCGGAAATTGGCATTGATTATGCCTTTAAACTTGCCTGGGACATTTCTCAATTCCCCGCGGCAAATGTAAGGGAGTATCTGGAATTTTGGGCCTGGCAGCAGTTTGGCCCGGAACATAGAGACGAAATTGCTGATATTCTTATCGAATATTTCAACCTGGCTCAGGCACGCAAACCTGAACACATGACCATGTCAGGCTTAAGATTCAATATGAATGATTTCGGCGATGAACTCGAGAGACGCATTGACCACTATGAACAGATAACTCTGCGGGCCAATGCTGTTTATAATTCCCTGACACCGTTAGCCCGCGATGCCTTCTATCAGATGGTGCTGTATCAGGTTCGTTGTGCCGGACTTATGAATAAGAAAATACTTTATTCTCAGAAAAATGCCCATTATGCAGCTCAGGGGCGGATAAGTGCCAATAACTATGCCCTGATGGCAACCGAGGCTTATAATCAGATATTGGCCGAAACGGATTATTACAACAATACCATGAGCAGAGGTAAATGGAAGGGAATAATGAGCTGCAAACCATTAAATCGCCCTGAGTTTGGACTGCCTGCCATGACTACTGTAACACCACTGCCTGGACCTGATATGGGTATTGCCCTGGAAGGACAGGGTAATGAGCTGGTCAATTCCCCGGTAGCTTACAGTCCTTTTGCCGATGATTTTGACTCTGGTAACAGCCAGAACTGGCTACCGCTTAATAGCAGCCGCTGGACAGTCAGGGCAAATGGCTCTCAAAATGAGTATGCTATCAATACCAGCGACTATAGTAATTTGTCTGGTGATCGACTGGGAGAGTTAGCTCTGGTTAAAGATCATGTATATGATTACTTTAACTTCAAATGTCAGGTTCGCTCCTGTGATAATCTCAACAGTAATAATTCAGCTGATCTGGCACTGGTCTTTGGTTATCAGAATGACATGAATTACTATTATATTCTTTTGTGCAGCGACAGAAATAATTCTGCCCTGCATTGCATAAGCAACGGTACCAGAACTCTGCTGCAAAATTACAATGTGGCTGTTCCTGATAATTTGTTCCATGCTCTTGAAGTGCTTTATGATGCCGATGGCCTGACTGTTAACTATAATGGCCAGCAGCTTACAAAAGTTACTGGCGTTTTCCCCGCCGGAATGGTGGGCCTGGGCGCCTACAATGATTCAGCCGCTTTTACCGCTGTTGATATTACGCCAGTGGCAGGCAGTATCACCTCTGATATGCTTCCGGAATTTGATGTGTTCACAAAAAACAGCCACTTCATTGACATATTCAACAAGGGAGACGCGGCCTTTAACTGGTCTGCGCAGGTCTCTGAGCCCTGGATATTGCTCGATTCGTTTTCTGGCAGCGTCAGCAGCCAACAGAGACTGTGGGCCTCTATAGACTGGAACATTGTACCAACCGGCAGCAGAAATGGCATTATCACCATAACTGGTCCGCACGGTAATTTACAGATTAAGGTTAAATCTTTCAAGCCGGCATCACCACGCCCCGAAGATATAACCGGATTTGTCGAAAGTCGCGGATTTGTCAGTATGGAAGCCGAAAATTATACCAACAGAACTGACAAAGGCTCTGCCGGTTGGCGGGTAATACCTACTCTGGGAAGCACCAGAGACAGTATAACCGTTCTGCCGGTTACTCAGCAAAGTCGTACTGACATTGCTGACATTATGGCCAACAGCCCCATGGTTGAGTATCAGGTTTATCTGTGGAATGATGGCGAAAAAACTGTAACCGTCAGGGCTATTCCCACTCATGCCATTACCTCTGAACATAAGCTCAGATACGCTGTTGCCTTTGATGACCAGTTGCCAGTTCTGGTTGATTATGATACTTCAGAATGGAGTTCGCAGTGGAATCTGAATGTATTACAGGGAGTTGCCCTGTCAAACTCTGTGCATACTATTAGCTCCCCAGGCAGTCACACACTGAAAGTTTGGATGGTTGATCCTGGTGTCGTACTTGATAAGATCATTATTGGCAATCCTTCAACCAGCCACCTGGGACCGATGGAGACTACAGTTAAACCCTGATCTCCGCTATTCTCACTTGCAATGTAGAGACGCATGATTATGCGTCTCAGAATTTCATTCCAGGCCCCCTGGCATAAGGGCGTGTTGCCCAATAGTAGGTCAGGCATCTTGCCTGACTGTTTGTTGCAGTTGAAGTTAGTATAACAATCACTAACCAGAACTATTGTTATACAACTTAATCTGTTTTTCATTTGGGCAACACGCCCATAAGATGCCACCCGGCATTAAAATGCCAGTCTGAATTTGGGTGACAAATAAATCATGCACCCCACCAAAAGTAAAGCCAGAGCTTACCACTCTGGCTTTTTCTTCTTTACAAAACAATATCCACTATAGAGAAACCGGCTTTGACATAGAACGCCAATTACCTGGATAATCACCTCGCTATTCTCTGCCAACACCCTTTGAGTCAGATGACTGTTGTAACAGCTAAAATTTTCCTTAATTTTTCCCCTTCGGTATAACTTCCTCCTCTTTCCTGCCAGTTGTAAAAAACTGCAACAAATCCAAAACCTCAAATTTACATCACCTGCGTATTAATCCCCAAACCCGGCATTCTTAACATGATTTCTTCCATTTATTATCCTGAGCTAATAAGTTTGCAATATAATGCAACTTTGGAAGAGAAGTGATTATATATTTTAGTTTTTTCTTGCAATACTGCTTATTTCTAATTAATATAAAGCAATCTTTGATTCTGGTTTTATTATTGTTCAATTTGGTTTTAACTGTCTAGGAGAAGATTTTATGAAAACTTTACTACTTACTATTTTAGGATTATCCGCCGGCTTTGCTTCTGCCGGCATTCTCGTACCCGGTCTGGATGACTCTAATGCTATTGCTACTTACACAACTGCAAGAGCCGGAGTTATCAATGAAGTGGCCGACAACACCGCTGGCACAATGACACTCGCTGCCCGCTTTAACATCGATGCCAGTCAGATGACAGGCGGACCGGTGATCGTTATCGAAAATGGCGGCACCAGTAACGGCTACGGCATCTACATCGCTGATGGCAAGGCAATCTTTGTCGCCAAAAACAACGACAAATTCGCTCTCGCTGAAAGCCTCAATGACGCTGACTATACCAATAAGGCTATGGCAGTGACTATAGGCAATGTTGTCGCCGGCTGCGAAAATGTAGTTTACGCCTCTATGGATCTCAACACTAAAAAAATATACACCAGTATCAATTGCACCCAACAATCTTTTGACATTACTGGCCTTACCAGCACTTTCAATCAGGATGGTAACAGATCTGTCAGCTTCCTTGGTGCCGGCACACTAACCACCGATTCTGGCAGCCGCGGCTCTCTGGGGGGACTAAGCGAATCTGACATTAACCCGGCTCTTAACTGGCTCAATGCCGTTAACATGGTTCAGACCGAAGGTTACAATAACCAGCTCGGCCAGGTTTTCAGTGTGGCTGTACCAGAACCGGCTACTATTTCTTTTCTGGCTCTGGGTGCTCTCGCTCTTAAACGCAGAAAATAATTTCTATTGTTACAGATCAAAGATATTTATACCGTTAGGGTAAAACAGTATAAAAACAAACCCTTGCATGCTCAGTGTATGCAAGGGTTTTTATTTATACAGATATAAACAAGCAATTCAGCCTGCGACATTGCTTTCTGCAAAGAGCAAAGAAAACTCATACAAACGCATAATCATCCGTCTCTTTTGCCCCCCTTCTCCAGTAGTTAGCACTAAACCAACTCCCCTGCCTCACAACCGTTGCCGCTCTGAACCAGTTACCATAAACACTTCACCAGACATTTAAAACGATCGAGGCCGGAATAATTACCTTACTCCGGCCTCGACCTTAATCTATTTATTTTACCTGCTTGTCCACTGGTAAAATATCAGTTATAGCAATAGCTATCATTCCTGACCAGTATAAATACCTGACTCCAGCCATTTACTGCTGAATATCGCAATATCAAGAATATTAACTATACAGTCATCATTAAGGTCATAGTCAGCACTTGGCCTTAATGACTCTACACATACATTTTCACCTGTAAGCTGATAATAAAGACCAGCTACTTCCATCTCATTGACAGCGTAATTATAGATCCGGAGATCGTCAATCATACCAATGAACGGCTCTACTATTTCGCTGCGACTGTTCTTTGACAGATAGGTAACTGCATACTGCCACGCACTGAAATTTGTCAGTGTAGAAACAGAATTCTCTTGCAGCATACTACCATTGATATAATAAGTCAGCTTGCTACCATCATAAGTAATGGTAACGAAAGACCAACTGCCCAGCGGAGCGGTGCCTGCCGGGGTATCAACAGTTAATGATGCTCCTCCATCCTGCCTCAAGAAACATCTTACGGCTCCAGCACTGGTAATACCAACCTGTAAACCAGTATTATTACCATCATTAAATACACCCATAATACGGGCATCTGAAGTGATTAAGGTTGATGGCTTAACGAAGAATGAATATGTGAAATGATCCATACCATTACCAAAACCACCATTAGGATACGCAGTTGTGGCCATTTCAATATAATTCAGACCATCTGTTTCAACTGCATAATCGCCAGCAACTCTTTCTGCATAGGTCAGACTCGTAACCGCAGAACCATTTACTCCGCCAATTTCGTCAACCAGGTCCTGCTCAAACTTATATTGCGCCAGCAGTTTCTCCGTAACCAGAACCGCACTATCTGAAGTTGTCGATTCACCACCGGTAATTACACAGTAATATTGACCTTCAGACGCAACTGAAACATCAGATATTGTCAATGTGCTTGAATCACTGGTAGTAGTCACAGACACATTACCACCAACAGTAAGAGCTGTTTCATCTTTATACCAAACAACTGTAACATCACGAGGTGATACATAATTAACTGTAAAGGTAGCTTCTTCGCCCACGCCGGTAAGAACTGAAACCGGCTGAACGATTATATCTGGCGAACTCGGAATAGCTGTGAATGTCCATACCGGACTATCTATATTATTTTCATCTCCAGCCGGATATACTCCACCTGAACCATTGTCCAGACCTTCCTCTATACTCCACTTGTAAACTCCGTCAAGCTCTATTGCTCCATCAGCAGGATCATACATACAGCCTGCTGAAGGATCACTATAGTTCGTAACCGCTATCGTATCTACCAAAACCATATTCGCATCATCTGCACCACTCATCCATACATAATGAGCTTTCACATCCGGATTCGTACGCGTCATATCATTTGGATCTAGTGCTGATGTCCACGACAAAACCTGATCTAACCCTACATAATCCTGTCCATTTGACGGTACCGGATCATGGGCAGTTGCCCTTACATCCTGATAACGGTATAATGACGCAACTTCAGCAGCAGTCATCGGCGCATCGTACAAACGAAAATCATCGATCATTCCATTATAAAACCCGCCAACTACGCCACGAAGGTTTTCCGCCATTATTGTCGTCGGATTCTCCCAGACATTAAAATCTGTTGCACTATATGCCACTTCCTGCATAAGCACCCCATTGGCATACATACACAGACTTGCACCATTATAGGTAACAGCAATATGCGTCCAGGTATTGAGTGGCACAGTTCCGGTTCCGGTGGTTACCGTTGTGCTGACATTACTGGCAGACCTTATCCAGAAGTCAACCTTACCTGGATTACCGCCTACTGCCGTTAACCGTAATGCCGTGCTGTCATTAGCATTAAAATTACCCATTATTCGCTGCTTATCTGAGCTATGTGAAAAATTAATCCACAGCGAATAGGTAAAACTGCTCATACCATTACCATCTCCGGCATTAGGATATGCAGTCAATGGCAATTCATAATAATTGCTACCATCCGGGTTCGCAGCATAATACTGATCAAAACTTACCGGACCTTTGACATAGCTCATTGCATTACCGATTACTGTGGCATTATTGCTCCCTGCAGAATCAATTGGAGACTGGTCAAACTTATACCACTCTAGCAATCCCGGGTAAGCATTTACTGTTGCAGTAACAAAAAGTAACATCAAGACCGTAAAAAACCTCTTCATACAAACCTCCTCATAAACAGTTAAATATTACAACAATAGTACAACTTTTGCACATTTTATATAATTGGATAGTTTATCATAAGCAATATTGAACAACTTCTATATATCTCAAGAACGATTTAAAATTAAAAACTGGAGGGGGAAAAATCATAAATTTAGTTTTTTTATGCAAAAACTCAGATTAGACATACCAGACCATAACCAAGTTCCTGATTTTAATGCAGAATTCGCCCACCCAAGGCCAGAACGAACTTAAACCCAGGCGAAGACTGATTAATAATTTCAGACAACTTCGAGTCACAATGCTGCAAGTACCGAATGTCGGTATGTATCGGGACGAGAAAACATAACCCCAAAGCCAGTTCGCGATTTCGGAACTCAACTTGTTACTTATCACTTGCTACTTAACTAACAACTACCAGCTCTTTCATTCCCGACAAAAAAAATCGCAACTTACTACCAATCAATAACTAACAGCAACATCCAACCTGGGCGATACCAGATATACATAGTCATTGTCTATAGCACCCTTCTCGCCGGCACTTTCCTGGTTATCGGTCACTGCAATCGTAAGAAAACGGTCCTTCGGCGATATGTCTATTACCATACTCATCAATCCATCTTCCTGTTTCAAATTCTTCTCGATATACCGCGGCTCGCCGTCAACCATTACCGTAACACATGCATCTGCATACATCAATTCATCAATGTCGGGCAAACCGAATGATGTCTGGAAACTCTTTATCAACAAACCACTTATATCTTTCCGTATTGAATCCAGATCAAAGGTTATCCCGGCATTACTGTGCACAAGAACGGCTGGAAAACCTGCCGTCCCGGCATTAACTTCCTTAAATATCGGCAATTGATTCTCTTGAAGCCTTACCTCAGATACATCATAATCACAGAAAACCAAAATGTCATGACTATTCTGACCTGCCCCATCGTAACCGCGAACACCCGCAGTTCCTGGACAATCCCTGAAAATGTGACCCTCTGAAGTTATTACATTATCTCCCAGATCGCCATCAGGAATAAAAACACCATCAACATACTTATTTGCTTCTGCCTTAATGTATTTACCGCTACTATTTCGCATTAAATAGCGATAGCCGCTAACATTAGCTCCTGTAAGAGGGTCAATTCCATGAAGACCCTTCAACGGACTGAATAAGTCAGCTCCCGCTATTACTGCCGCCAGGTCAACATACTGACCATGCCACACAAAACCGTTTTGGGAATCAAAACTACGCACGATCCTGGTCTTATCAAACTCTTCTTCTGACATCTTGCCTGTCTTATCTACCTTCTTGGCCTGACCTGGAGTAAGCATAGATGTGCCAAGACGACCTCCCTCATGACCAGCCATAACCAATGCACTTCCAGTATATAAATTAACTACGCCTGTACCATCGAGATCTACCTCAAGGGTAAACTCTGTACCAAGATCTGCTACGGTCATATTGGGGGTGTCAACCCTGAAACCTGCCGCTTGCGCTGGCACTAGTGACGATAACCTGCCGTGAAATAGCTTCATCTGCTCAGGACTTTGCAGACTGAAACTGGCAGGACCTTCAATGACAACTTCCGCACCATTATCAAATTCCACTTTAACACAGCCCGAAAACAACTCCAGCGGCTCATCTCCCCTGAACAGCCTCTGCTCATCCTTTAATGCATTTGTTTTCCATTTCACCTGATAACTGTCCCTTAAGGTAGCTACCGCAACTGCATCCTGATTAAAATAGACCGATACACAGATCAGTGCTACTGCTGCCATGGAAGCAACTATACCCCACCTGGAAAACCTTTTCTCTACAGGTCGTTCGATCCGCACGACACTCGCTGGCTCTATCTCTACCACAGGCTTGGGTATATCAAAGGTCGGGGCATGAAGCTCCTCATCAAGTAACATCTCAAGTATCTTTAATTCCAACTTACCCTTGCTATTATCCTGCATAGAACTGATTGATGACGATTGGCCCGGACACATTAACTGAGCATGTACCTCTGTTATAAAATTATACAAACCAAGAACTTCCGGATCGTCCCGAAGCATACGGTCCAGATACGCAACTCTTTCTGCTGTCTCGCTACCCTCAAGAGTACGACAGATCAGTACGCAAAAATCCAGAATATCACTATCTTTTAACATCTACGCACTCTCCATTTTTCTCTGCATACACTTATACAGGGCACAATGGATCCTCGCCATTGTCTTATACAATCCTTCCACTGATCTGCCAAATCTGTCGGCCAGCGACTTTGTGGTATTATGCTGATTATACCTTAACTTAACCAAATCCTGGTCTTTCTGCGACAATTTACCTATACACTCTTCCAATATCTTTATCTTTATCTCTCGAGCCTGAGATTCACCAGAACGGAAATCTGATATCAGGGCAATAGTCTCATCTGAAAAGAGTATTTTACTACTCCTTCGCTTACGCACAAAATCGATAACTTTATTTTTGGCGATCCTGATGCCCCAGGCAGTAAAATCTGTCCCCTGCTGGAATTTATCAAAATTTAACCACATCGCTGATGCTACATCCTGAAATATATCCTCTCCATCATTAAGATTACCGATCAGCGATACTATATATCCGTATATCTGACTCTGGTTCTTAGTGAAAAGTCTTATAAAAACATCATTTTTTTCAGGTGCATCACTATCCATATTATCAAACCTCTAACGAACAATATCTTAATCAGATTATCTCCATACTTTATAACGCAATAACAGCAAAAACTGGAGTATAAAATATTAACTACTATATAATTACTTCAACAAATGATTACGGCCTGGCAAAAAATATAACCTCCTTTACAATCTATGCTTATATGCAGAAGACAAACAGCCGCAACTCAACTCTGAACCACATATACTTTCAACAATACATTATTTCACCATTCATACACTTTTTTTACTCCAGTTTTCTTTTTACCTGCGTTCTCGATTATGACATTTCACTTTAATGCCTCCGCTAAGTATAAGATTGTCACAGGAGCATTATAGTACAATAAAAGCAAAGGATAAGCTAATTCATATTAACTGCCAGCAGTTTGATGAGCTCACACCCACAACAGCATTCACTATTAGCGAGGAATAAAAATGAATAAAAATGGCATCTTAATTCTACTCATTACCGTTTTATACACCATTATACCGATAAAATTGCCCGCGGTTATTTTTAGTGGTGATCTTAGTCAAGATGGCAAGGTCGATATTGAAGACATGACACTTCTGGCCACAGACTGGCTCAAAAGCTATAATTTATTTGCTTTTCGTGGAGTTTCCAGCGACTGGCAAAAAACAGGCGGAGCCGCTCGCTGGGTCAGTGACCTGTTCAATGACGACCAGGGCAGCCAATACACCGGCTGGTCCGAGATCGGCGGTTCAGCACTTTACACTGAAACCAACGGCCGTCTGCTATGGGCTCTCGGGTCAAATGAGATCAATCACCTGATATTAAACAATACCGAAATTGAAGCTGACATTCTGGATATTCAGGTAGATGTAAGTGCTAGTGACAGCGTAGGAACTTTTTACATTTACTTCTTATATCAAGACAGCAATAACTGGTACCGCCTGAAAGTTGAGGACGGCGAAACATCTGCCAGCAGCCAGTTCCAGAAAAAAATCAACGGCGTTATTACTAATGTCGGCTACGCTGGCAATGGCGTCGATATTTCCGGCAATCAGGGTGTAACTCATTGGCAGATCATTATCGATACCAATACCGGCAATATGAAATTTGTACATGGCGTAAATGTCCTTCTCAACATCGCTGAAACTATCGCCTTTAGTAGTGGACACGCCGGACTCGGAGGCAGCGGCCGCAGACCTGTATGGGACAACTTCAATATCAATAATGATAAATACAAATACGAAAATGGTTACGAGCTCTGGCTGCGTTATGCCAGGGTTGACGATCCTGAACTGCTCACCGATTATCGTAACACTATTGCCCAGCTAGTAGTCCAGGGTAACTCAGATACCTTCACCGCTGTTCGCAGCGAGCTAAACTACGCCCTGAACACTATGCTTGACTCTCATATACCTCTGGAATCATCGCTTACTATTGATAATACACTAGTAGCAGGCACTCCCGAAAGCTCTCCTATTATCAATGCTCTCGGATTAGATACTGAACTCAACAGGCTGGGAACTCAGGGTTACCTTATCCGCAATACTACGGTATCAGGTAAAAATATTATCGCTATCGCTTCTAAAGGCGAAATTGGTCTATTATACGGCACTTTCCATTTCCTGAAAATTATCCAGACTCAACAGAAACTCTCTCTACTTGACATACAGGAGAAACCAAAACTTAATAGAAGGTTGCTTAACCATTGGGACGGACTTAATGGCGGCGCTTCCCGCGGATATATGGGCAACTCTCTTTGGCGCTGGGATGAACTGCCAGACACCATAAGCCCACGATATAAAGATTATGCCAGGGCCTGCGCCTCTGTCGGCATCAACGGAATGGTGCCCAATAATGTAAATGCCAGCTCTACCAGCCTTAGTACCGAATACATCGATAAACTTGCAGTAATTGCCAATGAACTGCGGCCTTATGGTGTCAGAGTATATTTAACCGCAAAATTCTCTGCCCCGATAGATATTGGCCAGTTGACTACGGCTGACCCGCTTAACCCTGCTGTTATCAACTGGTGGGACAATAAAGCAAATGAGATCTATGACAGAATACCAGATTTTGGCGGCTTCCTGGTCAAAGCCAATAGCGAAGGGCAGCCGGGACCTAACGACTATGGCCGCAGTCATGCACAAGGTGCTAATATGATGGCCGAGGTACTTGATGAACATGGCGGCGTGGTTATGTGGCGAGCTTTTGTCTATTCTACCTCTATTGACCCGGACAGGTCCAAACATGCTTATATGGAATTCAAACCGCTTGATGGACAGTTCA
>JAFGDI010000119.1 GCA_016932145.1 Sedimentisphaerales bacterium | reverse complement strand
TTCTTTTAGATATTGAATCACATTCGGTAGATTCTCACCACTTTTGCTTAACCGTTCCTGGGGGCCGGCCTCTGGCTGATTGCGGGTCTGATCGATCGACAAATATGAAACATACCAATCCGTAATAAATTCACGAAGAGCTGCGATGCGAGGGTGGTCCGATAACTGCCCCAATGTATTGACAGCAAGCAAATCGGCAGACCGTAAGTTATTTACAATGCGGTCACTATCAATATCTGGGGATTCTCCGCTAACTGCTTTGCCAATCCCTTTACGAAATTCCAAAAAACGAAATGGCTGCCCTTTACCAGTAGCACCTCGCCGCCATTGTAACCACTCTTCTACTACTTCAGGACCTTTAGCTCCTTCATCAATGGCAAGATGATAAGTAATGACCGGCATTTTTGGTTGTTCACGATACTTCAGTTCAAATATTATTGGGCCATCAGAACCACGACTTTTCAACTCTTTACCTCGACCTCGACGATCCCAGGCATGACGCAACCCATATTGAAAACATTCTGATAAGAAATTGAATACATCAAAAATAGTTGACTTGCCACTGCCATTAGGACCAAGAAGTACGGTCATTGGTGTTAGCTTATCCAAAGTTACACTTTTAAGAGCGCGATAGTTTTCAACTCTTAGTGATTCTATTCTTGGAATGCCTTTTTTTATTTTTTTTGCCATAATTCGATCCTTAAATTAAGTATTTCTAAATCATATCGCATAACCATTAAATATTAAAATACTTTCTTAATACCGTGGAGTGATTTTGTATGGTAAAAATTTTCAATCTTGAAAACGGTTATTTCTTATTGATGATCTTATGTATCTCGTCTGGAGAGAGAGCATCGAGCACTTGTTTAGGAATCCCCAGTTCAGCAGCCTTATCTGTAAGTGAGTTTCTGTTGCGAAGCATGTTCATAAGGTCTGGCCCTTTAAGGTTGATATTGCATTTTTTATCGGACCCATCTGGTTCACTTACGGTCAGGCCATTGATCTCAGGCATATCATGTTTGGGAAAGATAACTGCGTTTTGCGGGCAGATGCGGGCACATGCCGGGCAGTACGGTTTACACTTGGTCGGCTTATCGACAATAACTTTATTATTTACAAATTTATAAACTCCGAACAGGCAAAAATTTTCACACTTGCGACATTGATTGCATAGCTCTGTGTCAAGTACCGGATACCAGGCCATATTTGCGGGTTTATAATCCAGAGTGAATTTATTTACAGCAGTCACCGGCCCATTCTCAGTAATTATCTTATTTATCTTAGCGATAACCTCCGCTGCTGATTCACTACGGTAGTTGATAAACATATTAATATGCTCATTTTTAATATCGACCCCGGCATAACCAAAGGTGTTGAGCATAGCCCGGGCCGAACATGAACCGATCAACACTATATTGTTGCCAACGGTAAGATCTTGCAGTCTTTGCCTTTCCCGTATCGCCCAGTGACAGAGGTCGTCAACTATTGTGATTATGGTTGTCTCTGAGGCTAATGACTCGACAGGCATCAGGGCTGCGAGATGATCATACACCGGCTTATAGCTTAGCTCGTCAAGCTGCTGACCGGCACGACAATTGCAAAAAATTATGTCTGTTTGTTTGCTCATAATATATCACCTTATAAATACTATATTTATGATTCTATCGGCCACGAAGCCTTAAGTCAATTTCATATTACCAGCCGCAACCGCCAACAGAGATATTCCTTTTATTTCTGTGCCTCTGTCGAACTTAAACACCATTAACATTGAAACACCGATATCGTTATGGGACTTAAATCGTTTTTAATTAAAAAAAAATAAAATAAATTCTAAACTTGCCAGCTTTTATTTTTCCACGATTTCATTGTGCCCGTTATGTCGTCAATTGTGAAAGGAAAGGGAATGTTATATTCCTTAAGAGTAGCTTATTACATTGTTTATGGCAATAATATGCGATATTTTCGCTACCTGTTTTAACCCTGTAATACAGCATTATCATTTATCCAGTAACAAAATGCATATAAGCATTAACCGTCATAAACTGAATTATCCTAATGTTGGGTATATCTGTCGTCGATAAGCAAAGTGAAAGAGTAGTTAATTTGGATAAATTGGTTAATGTAGTTAACTTAAGGCAATAAGGTGTTGAAATGATAAGAGCCAGAATGAACATAACAATAATAATGACGATGGCAGTGCTTGTCTTGATGAGCGTTGGTTGTGCCAGTAAGTCAACCTCAGCCGCCAGGGTAACCAACTATAAGATCGCCTCACCGCCGAGTAGTTTAGATGGATATAGCCCGGATAATGCCAGGGTTAGCTATCGATCATCAAGCCGGGCCAATGCCCAGCAGGTGCAGGGTGGGTATCAGTTTGCCAATCTGGAGAATAATATCTATGGCTCTCGTCCTGTGAATGATCCATCAACTTATGGCAGTATAGTACATGAAAAGCCGACCAATGATATTGTCAGTAAAGAGTATCATGTTGGGGCCGGAGATGTGCTTATGCTCAAGATTGACCAACTGGTAGATCCTGATAAAGAAGCGGTGATCAAGGTTGAGGTTGATCGCAATGGTATGATATATATTCCCGTCTTGAACCATGTAAGTGTGGCAGGAATGACTGTTGATGACATACAAAAGACATTATTGACAACGCTGGCCTCACATTATATTAAAAATCCTAAGGTTGATGTTACTGTTGATAGTTATGAAAGCAAGAAAGTGTTGGTACTGGGTGAAGTAAGAAGTCCGGGAGCAGTTTCCTTACGCTATGATGCTGTTTCGATATTAGAAGTGATAAATGAAGCAGGCGGTCTTACTTCCAATGTATCTCCTTATGTAGAAATTATGCGAGGGGCATACAAAAATTTTGCTGATATAGCATTTATGCCTGGTTCGGAATATCGCAATTATCGTGGCACACAATATCAAAGAGAGTTGATACCGCTGGGGCGGGTAATGGGCGAGGGCAATCTCGACCAGATCAATCCGGTAGTTCGTTCGGGTGATGTAATAAGGATTCTGCCGATCAGCGAAGGATTCGTGTATTTTTCCGGAGAATTCAGGCATCGCGGCGCACAGGTTTTCCGTCGGCCATTAACGCTCTTACAGGCACTGGCATTGGCTGGTGGTCCTACCGAAATAGCTAAGGGTAAAGAATGCAGAATTATACGCAGAAATACCGACGGAACTGAAAGAGAAATACAGGTAAATGTCGATAAGGTATTGAAAGGTGAAGGTGATAATCTCATGCTTGCCTGTAACGATACTTTGATAATGCCTGTTGACCCATGGAAGAAATTCTGGCAAGGGTTCTTTGGCCTGTTTACCGGCGGAGTACGGGTGGGTGTTGATACCACTTACGATGCTGCCGAGAAATGGGGCTGGCCCGGCTCTTATCGTTACAGAGATGAAAACAGATATTGATGATTCTAAAGCAAAAGCGTGAAAAGACACATTCACTGAATAAAGAGGTTTTGAAAAATGAGTTATAATACTAAAAACCAGATGTCCTTTAACCCCGTTGAGGCACTTAACCGCCGCAAATGGCAGTTAGCTGCCTGCCTGACCCTGGTCTGTGCTATGGCAGTTGCCACAGTAACAGTGTTCGCCCCGAAATATGAGGCAACAGCCCAGGTTAAGGTTACTACCGAAGGTCAGCCGGTAGCTTCTTCTCTGGGGGCATTGCTCGGCGGCAATAGTTCATACAATTCTCAGGTTGAACTGTTGAAGTCAGATCGCGTTTATGAAATGGCTCTGGCAAGGTTAAACTCTGACCCATCTATGCTTTCACCGATAACGATGCGGCAGTTGCGCGAAAGTTCACGCCTTCGTACTGATCAGCAGGCCAGTGTAGTTAAGATAGTTGGTATCTCTGCTGATGCCCAGCGGGCGGCAGCCATAGCCAATAATCTTTCCTCCTCATTTACCGAAACTTCTTCTGTAATGAAAAATGCTCAGGCTAATGTATTGCTCGACCAGATGACCGATCAGATACTCTTATTGGAAAGTAAGGTCAAGGAGAAGGAAACCGAACTCGATAGTTTCCGTCGTGACAATATGATCATTGGCAGTGGTGCTACTATAGATAATAGTGAAAAAATAGTAAATGATTTACAGGTAAAAATGCGAGGGTACATCAGCAAAGAAGCGGAACTAAATGCCCAGTTAGCGGTTATGCAGAAGATTACTATGGGTGACCTTAATGACCCGATGGCTATTCCGATTGAGACTGTTCGCAAAGATACTACGGTCAATGCAATGATCAGAGAGATCGCCAGTATGGAAGATACTGAAAAGGAATTTGCCCGTATCTATCTGCCCGGTCATCGCGAATTGCAGAAGGTAAGACAGAAGATCGCCCTGGCCAAAGATAACCTGGTGCGTCATACTCAGATGTTGCTGATTTCCCTGCAAAAGCAAAATGTTGAAACTCTGGCTACTATAGCCCTGGAAAAAGAAACTATCAGTAAGGAAATAAGTGTTAATAAGGCACAGGCCTTGAATAACGGTGAAATAATGACACGCATGAGCAGGCTTAATAATGAACTGGCAGATGCTCGTAAGATGCGTGACCAGATACACAATGAGATACAGCAGTATAAGTTCAGACAAAAACTTACTGGCGACCCGGTTACTATAGTATGTGCTGCTAATGTGCCAGATACTACCGCCGGGTTATCACCACGCAAGCGCGCCGGGTCGGTATTGCTCCTGGGCTCGATCTTCAGTATTATCTTTGTACTGGGTCTGGAAAAGATGAGAATAACCGAACTCACCTGTCAGCAGAATTATGGTATGCCTATGAGTATGCCATATCCACAGCCTATGTATATGCCTGCAAATTATCAGGTAGCAAATGGTTATGCCCCGACAGGTAATAATGCCGGTCAGAGCCATGAAAATGAAAAGCATGTTGAAGTATTGGGCCGTATATCAGGCGTTGCCGTTGAAGAGCTCGACGGTAAGATTAACGATAGTATGCTTTATAATCTTGTGCATACTTACCCACACTGTCAGCAGGCAGAACAATATCGCGAGATAAGTACGAACTTACTGAGCAGGTTTGGCAAGACTCGTCAGAGTCTGGTTATTACCGGAAATGAAGCCAAAAGCGGTAAGACTGTTCTGGTCTGCAATCTGGCCCATCTGCTCGCTCAGGCTGGCAGAAGCGTATTGATTGTTAATGCCAACCCAACCAGTGATAAGCTCACTAAGGCTTTTGCTATCGGGCGTACTATTTATGCCGATCTGGTTTTGAATGGTAACTATAATCTGGACGAATTTATTTGTAAGAGCGAAAACAGCAGTATTGCTACTCTGACGCTCGATCTGGACAACCGTCCTGATACCTCTGAGCTGGAACAGTCGATCTCAGCATTGAATTGGAAACTTCAGTCGCGCTACGACTGGGTAATATATGATACCTCATCTATTGGCTATTATGACACGGACAATATATTGCAGGTAATTGGTAAGGCTATTTTTGTGAGCAGGAGCAGTAGCACAGAGAATAAATTAATTGCTACAGAACAGATAGAGCAAAGGGGTGCTGTTAGTCTGGGTTGTGTTGAAATGCCCGGCAGCAGTCATTCAGTTAGTTATCAGAATGCGTAAAACTGGAATAGAGAAATCGTAAAACATTGGAAGTATAATTATTATGGAAAGAGTTGTTCTTGACATGACCAGTGAATTAATGAGTTTTGCTGTCTTTGTGACCTCATTTGTTACTGGTCTTATTCTTGTGGTTATGACTAAAAGGGTTTGTCACAGGATCGGGATCAGCGATCAGCCAGATGGCAGGCTGAAGGTGCATGATCGGAAAGTCGTCTCGCTGGGTGGTATTCCGATATCAATCTCAGTTTTACTTAGTGGCTATCTGGCATTTTCCAACTCTGACCTGCATATAACTAATCTGGCGGGTATTTTAATGGCCTGCGGCGTTATTCTTTCGCTGGGTGTTTATGATGACATCTTCCAGATAAAGCCATTTACCAAGCTGTGCTTTCAGACTGTTGCCGCGCTTATGTTCGTTTTGCCCGGCACTCCCTTCCGTATGATAGATTTCTTTGGCATTTTCGACTTTAGTTGCGGAGCTTTTGCTATACCGCTGGCTATGTTCTGGATCGTGGGTAGTTGTAATGCCTTTAACTTTATGGACGGCATGGACGGACTGGCATCAGGCGTTAGTATGATAATATGTCTGTGTCTGGCTGCTCTGGGCTTTATCAATGGTAATTATACTGATGCCATTATGGCTATTTCACTGGCTGGGGCGCTGGCTGCTATATTAGTTTTCAACTATCACCCGGCTAGTATATTCCTGGGCGATTCCGGCTCACAACTTACCGGCTTATTGATCGGCATACTAAGTTTGCGAATCTTGTCGCTTAATGCTGTCTTTATGCTGCCGGTCGCTTATACTATGCTCAGTTTGCCGGTGCTTGATACTATGATGTCGATCTTAAGACGGTTCAGTACTTTCAGACCGATATATCAGGGTGACCTGTCACATATTCATCATTGCGTCAGGGCTCGCGGTCTTAATGTGCGTGCCGCTGCCTGGGTGCTGTGGCTGGTGGCCAGTATAGGCTGTGTTATTTCTCTGTCGAGTGTTTTTCTGAACCACTTTGTCGCCTTTGCCCTTAGTAGTGTCTATTTGGCTGGCTGTGTATATCTGGCTGTTAAGATCGGGTGCTTATCTGTGCATAAGCTGCTCTACAGATTGAGAATAAATATTAAGCC
>JAFGDI010000118.1 GCA_016932145.1 Sedimentisphaerales bacterium | reverse complement strand
TGGTATCATTATGTCAGATAAGCAAACAGACAATTTATTCGATGAACTATCTGACAGTCAGATGTCATTGGGCGACCATCTTGATGAATTGCGTTTACGCCTGATTTACTGTCTTATCGCTCTTGCTCTGGCTGGCGGTCTTTGCCTGTTTTTTGGCTGGGAAATAATTGCTTATCTTGTCGAACCATTGGCGGCGGCTCTGGCTGTAAATAATTTACCCCCCAGTTTACTGGCTACCTCGCTTACCGGGCCATTTATGACCTATATGAAAGTATCGCTTATAAGCGGCTTATTTCTGGCCAGTCCTTATATCTTTTATCAGCTCTGGCAGTTTGTCGCCGCCGGGCTGTTGCCTTCAGAAAAGCGACTGGTCCGATTTTTTGCTCCCTTTTCTGCTTTGTTATTTATATTAGGTGGTGCCTTCTTTATTTATATTGTTGCACCTATAAGCATAAATTTCTTCCTTAATTTCAATAGCAGTCTGAGCGTTTCCACTCAACCGGGCGGCTGGTATTATAGCATACTTGACTATCAGCCTGACCCGGCATCAGTTAATAATGAAATTGTCGCTCAGAGCCAGGATCCTGCTTCGCCAGCAACTATTGAGACTCTGTGCTCTCTGAATGAATATATCTCTTTTATGCTCTCGCTGGCTGTTGCCTTTGGCCTTTCATTTCAGATGCCTCTGGCGGTCTTTTTACTGGGGCGGCTTAACCTTATATCGCTGGCGGGCTTTTGCCGATTCAGGCGCTTTATGCTGCTCATAATTGTTATCTTTGCCGCTCTGGTAACACCTCCTGATGTTATATCGCAGTTAGCTCTGGCTTTTCCCATGTATGCTCTTTATGAGCTGGGTATATTTTTATTGAAATACTTTCCTGGTGCCAAAAGTCAGGAATTGTGACCAGTCATTTGTGGATGAAATAAATGAAGTTTAGTAACATTAAGATCTTTTTGGTATTACTACTTGCTTTAACCATAAGCTCAGTTGCGTTTTCCTCAGAAGATAACCGATCTGATCTTACCTCATACAGTAAAGATAAAGTTCACTTATTTCTACTGGCCGGTCAGTCCAATATGGCCGGCAGGGGGGTAATCGATAAGGATAATAATGATCCTCATCCCCGCATTTTTGCCCTGAATAAAGAGGGGAACTGGCAACCGGCGACAGATCCGATCCATTTTGATAAGAAGGCAGCCGGAGCCGGTCTGGCCAGACATTTTGCTCTTGCTCTGGTAGAAGATGACCCCAATATAGTTATCGGGCTTATACCCGCAGCCTGCGGCGGTTCATCTATCAGCCACTGGCAGCCGGGAGCCTGGTTTGAGCCAACCCAAAGCCACCCTTATGATGATGCTATCAGCAGAACCCATATAGCGATGCAATCTGGTACTCTCAAGGGCATACTCTGGCATCAGGGCGAAGCTGACTGTAAGCCCGGGCAGGCCCCTGAGCATAAAGCCCGCCTGCAAGAGCTTATAAAGCGCTTTCGTACCGACCTTGATGCTCCGGATCTCCCATTTATTGTCGGTGAGCTGGGGCGATTTTATGCCAAAGATGATCCTGAATATATTTCTCTGGTCAATCGTGCCCTGAAAGAGATCACTGGTATTGTCCCTTTCACTGCTTTTGTCTCTTGTGAAGACCTTACTGCTAATCCTGACCAGGTACATTTTAATACCGCATCACATAAGATATTCGGTGCAAGATATGCCCGTAAATATCTGGAAATAATCGACCGAAAAGCAAAATAGTTATTTATACCCGGAGTTATATAATGTCAGACATAATTAAAATGATAGCTGCCAGAGGCCCGCTTATTATGGGCATACTGAATATTACTCCGGATTCCTTCAGTGATGGCGGTCGTTACTCTGATGTTGATATGGCTGTGGTTTCTGCTTTGACCATGGTTCGGCAGGGGGCGGCCATTATTGATATTGGCGGAGAATCTACCAGACCCGGCTCTGAACGAGTTCCTGCTCAGGAGCAGATCGACAGGATTGTGCCGGTTATTACTGCTCTGCGGGCTGTTTCTGCTGTGCCTGTCAGCGTTGATACTACTCTTGCCGCAGTTGCCCGCGCAGCTCTGAATGCCGGGGCTGATATCATCAATGATATCTCAGCTCTGGAAGAGGACCCGGCTATGGCTCTTCTGGCGGCAGAATGTAACTGCCCGGTTATTCTGATGCATAAGCAGGGTACGCCGGCCAATATGCAGGATGATCCGCAGTATGATAACCCGGTGCAGGATATTGTCGCATATCTCAGCAGTCGTATAGATTTCGCCTGTCAGCATGGTATTGAACGCGGTAAGATTATTCTCGACCCCGGCATTGGCTTTGGCAAAACTCCTGAGCATAATCTCCAGATCATAGCTAATTTTGAGCAGTTCAAAAAGCTCAATTGCCCGCTCTTAATGGGTGCCAGTCGCAAATCATTTATTGGCAGAATATTAAATATTGATATTCCCGCTGAACGCATTTTCGGTGATGCAGCAGTTACCGCCTGGGCTATAGAGCATGGAGCAGATATTATCCGCGTCCATGATGTTAAGCCCGCCGCCGATATTATTGCTATGAACAAAGCTATCAGAAGCCAGCTCAGAAAGCCTATCTGAGCCGATTTCTGGGAACGCCGAGCCTCAGCTCGGCAAACGGAATGATTAAAGGCTGGGAAAGGGTAATCGTTCTCAGGGTTATAGTAACAAGTAACAGGAGCTTGTTACTTGTTACTAACCACACTTATATCTTAATACTCTGATAAATGGTCATTTACTGATCAGAAAGCCTATCTCTGCCATTGCCGCATACTGTTCATCATTACAACCGCTCAGCCCGATCAGTTTAACATAGCGACCTTTAGCTCCGGCGGGCAGTTGCACTGTCTGCCAGTCATTAGTATGTAAGAGTGTTCCTGCCGTTATCTGCTTATATTCCTGGCCATCAGTACTGAGCCAGAAAGTGTAATCAGCGATACGGCCGGTATTGCTACTCTGTCGGTTAAGGCATTTCCAGCCGGCCAGTTCATATTCGCCGCCCAGGTCAATGACTATCTCATGCGGGTAGGGGGTATGTGCCGGTCGCCAGGTGCTATGCCAGAATGTCTCTGCATTGCCATCAATAAGATTCGCCGGATTGCCCTCACCGGCATCAAAGCTGTCAACGCTGATCACTGTCATTTTTTCTGCCGGTAACGCTTGCAGGTTAAATAGCTCATGCCATTGACGCGTTATTATTGGCGAGGCATACTTGTCAGCAGAAACAGTCATAACCTGCAAATTCTCCAGACCAGAGAGTTTTAGTGGCTCTTTATACATCTCGAAGGCTGCCTTATTGCCGGTTCGGAACAATATCCGCTCACTACTGTTAATATCGGTTTTAGCATCGCCGGCTGTCAGACTTACCAGAGTTGTATTGCCCTGTTCATCTGTCGTTTTAACCAGTGACAATGCAGGTGGTGGGCAGGTGGCGAAATTCACCCGGCCTTGGGCCGCGATCGCTTCAGGTCTGGCCTTTTTTAAGGGCCTGATCGTAAAACTCATGACAAATTCACTGCCTTTCACCCGATATTTCTCCAGGGCATCAGGCCCGCAACTTGCTGAGCCTACTCCTGTCTGGGCCAGATCAAGGTTCATATATAATCTGTCATTATCCGGCAGTTCGCTGGTATGCCTGGCTGTGGTCAGATCAGCGGTCGAATAAGGTAATACGCTAAAGGCAAAATTACCTGCGGCATTGATCAGCATACCGTTATTTTTCTTATTGGTTACTGCCGCCCAGCGTACATCCTGACGACTGCCGTTTTCCTGCGGCTTTATATATGGCTCGTACATCTCTGCTGCCTTCAGGGCATACAGCCCCAAAAACTCGCTGCTCTTGCGGTCGCTATAGTTTTCCCACGGGCCGCGTCCGTACCAGCAGACATTGTCCAGTGCCTGGTTCAATACCAGCTCATAACCTACCCGCGGCAAAGTCTCAATTACAAATGAAGGGCAGATCGTACTGTCGATCTTTATCCAGCCGTTCTTAAAGAACTGATATGATATTGCCACTTCCACCGTATCTTTACCGCTGCTATAGGTCTGGCTGGCCATTGCCTGCCAGTAATCGCCGAAATCAGACCAGTCAACCTGAGCTTTGGTCAGCTCCAGCCGGTTAAGGCCATGGCGATACCATGCTCTCTGGAAATTCTTGTCATTGTCCAGCGGAGCCCGGAAAAGATTTAACCGCGGCGATGGCTCGGCGATAATATCCTGACCATAATAGCTCAGTTTATTGAGCATACCGGTGTTTTTGTCCAGTTCGATCTTTATATCTTTGCTGCTCAGGGTCAGACAATTCTCATCTGCCCGGGCGGTCATTTCCTGCTCAGGTGCATCTTCTGGCTCATAGATATTTTCGCTGTCTGCTGTTGTCCCGGCATTATCATACCAGTCCAGAGCGATCTGCTCGCGGGCGACAATGTGACCCTTATCGGCCCATATCTGATCTTCTTTCAATGCTACGGTAAATTCCAGCTGATAATCGGCTCCGGCGGTAAGAACGGCCGGCTTCTTATATGGCACTTCAAATTCAGCCGAATTATGCGGCATTAACGCAAGTTCCTTTAATTTACCGCTCTGAATGACCATGCCATCTTCACGAACCTGCCAGTTGATCTGGAATTCATTGAGATTAGTGAAATCATACTCATTTTTCACTTCATACAGGGAAGGCTTAACCGCCGACTTGCTGAAATTGACATACTGATATACCTTGGCTGTGCCCCGCAGTTTGGCCGTTTCCTCTCGATCCGGTCCGACAATACCATTGAGACAGAAATTATTATCATTGGGATAGTCACCAAAATCGCCGCCGTAAACAAAGAAGGTATTACCCTGGCTGTCACGGCGTCTTATGCCCTGGTCAACCCAGTCCCACACGCACGCACCGATCAGCCGTTTACTACTCTTTATCGCCTCCCAGTATTCCACCATATTACCCATGGCATTACCCATCGCATGAGCATATTCGCAGATAAAGAACGGCTGAGGATTATCTTCCCGGCCTTCAGCGATAACATCAGCTACCGAGGGGTACATCCGGCTCTCGACATCGCATATCCGGCTGTAGCCTTCATAATGTACCGGCCGGGTTTTATCCCGCGCGTGCATCCAGTTAAGCAGGGCGTCAAAATTACTGCCGCTGCCGGCTTCATTGCCCATCGACCAGAATATGATCGAGGGGTGATTCTTATCGCGTTCTACCATACGCCTGCCCCGATCCAGATGCTGGGCCTTCCATATCGGGTTCCGGGCTATCGACTGATTGCCGTGTGATTCTATATTGGCTTCGTCCATCAGATAGATACCGTATTTATCGCATAACTCATACCAGTACGGGTCATCAGGATAATGGCAGGTACGCACCGTATTAATATTATTGCGTTTCATGAGCAGAATATCACGCAGCATAGACTCAGGCGTCAGGTAATGGCCGGTATCGGGATCGTGTTCATGACGGTTAACTCCGCGAAACTTTATCGATTCACCGTTTATAAATACCTGCTGGTCATAGATCTTTATCTCGCGGAAGCCCACGCTGGTACTCACTATATCTATGATCTTGCCGCTCTTAGGGTCGGTCAGAGAAATTACGCCCTTATACAGATTGGGCTTTTCTGCCGACCACTTCAGAGGCTCTGCGATCATTGTCCCTAATTCTACGGTCAGCTCGCTACCATCGGCCTGAGCAGCTAAACTGCTGCTATTGGCTTTCCCCTGCCAGATACTTTTATTCTGAGCATCAAAAAGCTCAAATTTTACTTCCGGTTCGGTCTGATCATTGCGATATCTCTTTATCAGGATATCAGCTTTCAACCGGGCATTCTTATACTCATCGTCCAGGTCGGTCGTGACAAATACATCGCTGATATGCACCTGCGGGGTACTGTATAAATATACATTCCGATAGATACCGCTGAGCCGCCAGAAATCCTGATCTTCCAGATAGGAGCCCGCGCAATAGCGATATACCTCCGCCGCCAGTTCATTTTCTCCCGCTTTGAGATAGTCGGTTATATTGAACGCCATAGGCGTGCGACTGCCCTGTCCTGAACCGACATATTTCCCGTTTATCCAGAGGTGCAAAAAGGAATTCACACCATCAAAATGAATGAATATCTCACGATCCTGCCATTTACCCGGCACGCTGAACTTATGTTTATAACTGCCTACCGGATTCCTCTGCTCATAAGAGGTATAGCGTTTGTCCGGCTCACCCATAACAAAGGGAGGGTCATTCTTGAACGGATAAGTAATATTGGTATAGAGTGCTACGCCGTAGCCTTGCATTTGCCAGTTACCCGGCACTGCTATTCTGGGCCAGCTTGAACTGTCATAGTCGGTCTTATAGAAATCTTCCGGACGGCTCGCCGGGTCGGCGGACCATTTGAACTGCCATTTACCATTAAGTATCTTACACCAGGGCGAACCCAGCCGGTCGCCATTAAGTGCCTGACGCATATTGGCATAGGGCATTAGTGTGGCATGAGGAGCTACGGTATTGACACCCAGAAATTCCGGATCTTCAATGTTAGGCAGCTCGCCGGCACTCGCCGGGACATAAACGCTAAATAACGACAATAACAGAATAAGACATATATTCCTGCTTCTGCTCAATTTGTAGCTGAAAATAACCGGCATGACAGCAACTCCTTTAAAATGTTTTCTATCTCAATTAAAACCGTAGTGATCGTTCGTATTGCTAATAATAATGTGGAAAAAGTAACAAGAAACCTTCTTGCCCTTGCTTAACTTGTAAACCTGAATGCATGTTTCACGATTAATATCCCAAATATACCCCCGCACTATAAATTTAGCAAGATTTTTCCCCCTCATACGGTCCCGGAGTTTACCCCGATGTTCAACGGGCGTAAACTCTATTTTCTCCACTTGGTCCACTTACTCCCTGTGCAGAGATATTCACAGGAATGAGACGCATAATTAGGCGTCTCTAGTTGTCTGTCTGGTCTGGTCGTTCGATGGCATATACTCCAGGGGAGCGTTAGTACTTTTGCCTTTTTTTTCTTGTTAATTCACCTGTATTGCGGTTAGTATTACCTGCTGGCAGGCGACCATGATGGTCTGTCTGGCATTGTTAATTATTTCAAGGAGGAAACCATATATATGTCATATCAGACTACTAACCCACTGCGTATAATGGTGCTTTGCGGTGGTATAAGCTCCGAACGAGAGGTATCTTTAAAAAGCGGCAGTAGTGTCATAAATGCCCTGAAACAGGCCGGTCATGAGGTAGTGTCTTCGGATATATCTCCGCAGAATCTTTGTGCTTTAGATACACCTGATATTGATGTTATTTTCCCGGTCTTGCATGGTAAGTTTGGTGAAGATGGCCAGTTACAACAGATTATGGAAGCTCGCAGCCTGAAATTCATCGGCAGCGGCAGTCAGGCCAGTTGTCTGGCTATGGATAAATGGCTTAGTAAGGAATTATTTATCCAGAATGGTATTGCTGTTACTCAGGGCCGGCTGCTTCGGGCCGACCAATGTGCAAAATCTGATAAGGCTCAGCTCGCTGATGAGCTTGTCCGGGAACTGGGCCTGCCACTGGTGCTTAAGCCGGTGTGTGAGGGTAGTAGTGTTGGTGTTTATCTGGAAAAGTCATTAGCAGGGCTGGCAGGGCGACTGGAGGCGTTTTTTCCGGAATTTGGCGATTGTCTCGTTGAACGCTTCAATACTGGCGGGGAATATACTGTTGGCATAGTTTGCCGAGAGGTGCTGCCAGTTATTCAGATAAAGGCGGCTAATAGCTTTTATGATTATCAGGCGAAATATCAGAGCAATGACACGAATTATCTTTTTGAAACCGAGCTTGACTCTGTCCAGCTAAAGCAGATGCAGGCATTTGCTCTGAAGGCCTGGGATCTGCTCAACTGCCAGGATCTGGCCCGCATTGATTTTATGGTCGAGCCAGATTCTGTGCCGCAATTGCTGGAAGTTAATACTTTACCTGGCTTTACCGATCATTCGCTGGTTCCTAAGGCTGCGGCGAAAAAAGGGTATTCTATGCCCGAAATCTGTGATAAAATTGTACAAAATTGCTTTAAAAGGTCGATATAAGTTTTTATGGCTAAGAGAAAGACAAAGAAAAAGAAAAAAGGCCCTTCGCTCCTGCGGCGGGTTTTAGGTATATTTATTGATGAACAGTTTGCTCCGGTACGCAAGATGGTAATTCTGGGTATTCCCATATGCCTGCTTATCGCCGGTGCCGTAGTTGGTATGTCCAGTCTGGAAGGCTATGTGAAAAATGTAGCATCAGTGCGTGATATACCCCTGACGGTTTCCTTTGTGGGTGATAAACCTGACTGGGCTACTGATGAGCTGATAAAAACCATAAATCTCAGTACCGGCATAAAAACCGATGATTATCTGCTTGATGATGATCTGGTCAAGAGGGTCTGGGGCCGTCTGCAGAATAATTGCTGGGTAGCTCAGGTTAATGCTGTGCGTAAAACCTATAGCGGCCAGATCATGGTCGATTATTCACTGCGTGAGCCGATAGCCGAGCTGGTACGCGGTAATGATATTCGCTTTATTGATCTGGAGGGTATGGTAATGTCTTATGCCCCGATCCAGAAGCATTTGGTCCGCATTGATGGCAGTCGAGAGTCTGTGCCTGTGCCCGGCACCATAGTTAAGTATGAAGATATCAGAGCGGCTCTGGAAATTCTCAGTAAAATTCAGTTGGTTGATAAGAGTCTCTCTGGCGGTACAGAGGCGATCTGGCCGGAGCTGGCCAGTATAAATGTGGCTAATTATGGCGGACGGGAAAGTGATGATAATTCTCATATCAATCTCTATACCAATAAGAGTACCGAAATCCGCTGGGGGGTAGCCGTTGGCCGGGAAAATGCCTATTGGGAGGCCGATTTTCCGACTAAGATCACCAGGTTATACCGTGATTACCGCGATTATGGCACTCTCGATATCAATTCTTCGGGTATTGACCTGAGAGATCATAAACGCTGAGTCTGGCGGTAAAGGACTGATATTATGCTGGCATATATAATATGTTTAATTGCATTGTGGCTGGCAATACGCTATGAGCAGTATCTTAACAGTCCCAATATGGATAAAGCTCTGGGCGAGCTGGAAGATATCGGCTTTGAGTTTGGCAAATATCAGTGGCGCAGTTGCAATGATTCGACCGCATTGGGCATTGATCAGGATAAAGAGACTATTTGTCTGATATATGCCAGAGAGGGCTGGCGGCAGATCGAGTTTGAAGATCTGGTCGAATTTGAGCTGGACGATAAGCCCATCAAAAGGAAACGCAGCTTCTGGAGCCTGCTCTTTGCCAGAAAATCATCTGGCGATGAACTCCAGCATATTTGTGTGCATCTGATCAATGATGACTTTGAACGCTTTGATTTCCCCCTCCTTATCTATCAGGGCAATAATCCGGAAAAGATCAAAGAGGCCCGGAAAGAGGCCAGAGAGATCCTTACCGTTCTGAAACTCATTAAATTCCGCGCTCAGAAAAAGCAACTGCGAGAGCTTCAGGCCATAAGGCGGACGATTGCAAAGTCAAAGCTGGTCAAAGAGATCGCCGGACAGAAGAAATTCTCGTTCAATGGCTGAACCTCAGAAGAGTTCAGCGTTTACGCCTTCGAGTTTCCCGAAGAACATCGGGATTAATCAAGCATGAGCGCAGCGAATACCTCTAAGATTATTTGTAACAGTTTTCTTGTTACTATTGACAGTGTTAACAGTTACTTTATTTCTTGTTTCTTATTTCTCCGTGAACAGATACTAACTTTCCTTTTCACTTTTAACCTTTTGCTTTTAATAAAAACCGTTCATGGTTACCTGTATCCAATAGTTCCGGGGGTAGGGTGGTTTTTATTCTGTAATTTTCCTGTGTTTTGGTTATAATACTCAGTCCGGCGGAAATCGGGGGATTAACCCTGAGATAACAGCTTGAGAAGGTTGCCAGTATTAGGCCGGATAAGTAATTGGAAAACAATACTTTAAGTAGATAATAAGTAAGCGTTCACGGAAAAAGTAATAAGTAACAAGAAATAAGAAATAAGCTCAGGATTGCCCTCCGGGCAGGCTGTTTTAAATTTAAATCAGTTGTGAGCGAAGCGAACTCATGAGC
>JAFGDI010000117.1 GCA_016932145.1 Sedimentisphaerales bacterium | reverse complement strand
AATTATTACAACTATAACTCATTAAATACCAAAGACAAGCGGCAAGCAACAAGATATTCTTTACTATTATTTTAAATATTATTAACTTTACATTTGACATTGCACTACAAAATTTGATAATATGACACTATAGCGAGTTCTGAAGTAGATAGACATTGGTGTATTGCGTAGAAACAACACACCACAGAATTAACGCTTTATTCATGACATTCTCATTATTAAAGATGGTTACTTCTGATAGTTATTAAGTTAATAAATACTGTATGTTTATTTGTTTTAAACAGCTACTGTTTGAGTTAAAGGAGTAATAGATGAGAACTTTTCTTGCATCCGCTCTCGCAATGCTATTGTCATCTGTCGCAAGTGCCAATTACATGCTTTCTGGGGAAAATCACACTTACCAGCTATGGGACTTCAATACCGACCCCGGTACTATAGTTAATGGAGTAACCTATACCATTGCCCCTGAAGTCGATGAAAATGGTTTTGGTGACCCCGTAGCATACATCACCGGCGTGCATGGATCCACTGTTGGCTCTAACCCATTTGAGTGGGCCAATGTTAACGGTATAACCTACTGGACTGCACATGAGCTTGATGTCTCGCTTTATCTGCCTAACTCCGAGAATACTATAGGTTACACTAAAGACCTGGTCGTTTCTTTCCGCTTCAGAGATATTATGGTCAATGAATATTTTGACTATCCGCAAGGCTTCTCTGATGACCCGGCTCTTATGGTAGATATGGGGCTGCTCTCAGTTACATCTCAGGGAACAGCATTTGAAATGGCTAATATCGAAAACTGGTCGATAGTAAAAGATACACACGATCTTTCTTACAATTGGTATATCTTCACCGGCTGGTTTACTATGTCGCCTAATCCTACCGAAGAAATCCTGGATATTTCTATCAGCGGTACCGGCGGATATCTTGACTGGGTCAGCGTTGAAACTCAATGCGTTCCTGAACCGGCAACCATACTGTTCTCTGTTGGCGGCCTTCTGGCCTTTAGCAGACGCAGAGGTTAATATTTAGGGTTTTTCTGATGACTATCAAAAATACTTTGCTATAATATACCTCGTATTATCTTACAAGCTATCTTATGGGCAATTACTACCAAATAATGTTTAATTAAAAATGAGGGAAGTTTATAATGAAGGCTAAACTAATTCTATCTTTTCTGCTGGCATCTACTTGCAGTCTGAGTGCAGGCCTGTACGATCACTACCAGGCCAAAACTACTAATGCCACTTACTCTCTCTGGAATTTTAACACACCAGCTAATAATCAAAACCCTGCCAGCATAGCACCTGATATCTTTATATCAGACTTTTTAAATACATCTGGCGTTGAACCGGAAATATCGTTCAGCACCAATGGTTCTGCAGGAAAAATGCCGGTCTATAATTCAGAAGAAGGCAGATGGGATAATGACGGGAGCTTCAATCTGGTTTCTACCACCATAACCATTCCAAACAATCCGGAAAATAATCCTTATAAAGATATTATCCTTGAGGTTGTATTTGAAAAAACTGCTGGTGGTACTTTTACTGTTAATGCAACAGGCCGGGATGCTCAAGGAAACTCTATCAATGAAGGCACTCTGGTAGGTTTGACTATTATCCCTGAAGATAATAAGGCAATTTATCAGTTCAGACTTGAACCCAACCCGCCCTATGAAACACTTTGCCTGGCGTTCAGTCAGGGTTCTATCGACTCGATCGAAGTTTACACCCAGTGTGTGCCTGAGCCTGCTACTATGGCCATGCTCGCCGCTGGTGTTCTCGGACTAGCTAAGAGAAGAAAATGAGTAAGCAATAAGGGGAAAGTTAAAGCCGGGTCCAGTTATATGGCCCGGCTTTTTCATTTTAAATCGACAGCATAAGAAAACAAATTCATATTATAACCGGCCGACTAACCGCCCGACCATGTTTACCTGACTCATATCACAGCTATCTTATTGGGCCGGCCTTATATCTTATTGATTGAACCCATTTAATACTGCAAAGCCGCCAATAATGCCGGGCCATACTTCGCCCATAACGCCGAACCTGACAATTCCGAGTCCTCTTTTCTCAACTCCAGGGTCATTATTGGCACGCCCAGTTCATTACCCACCCACGAACCCAGCGAGCCGGGCAATGAACCCAGCTTCTTCACCGGCAGGTCACATCTCAGTGCCATAGCATTTGCCAGTGACTCACCCGGACCATCATAATCTATACAGGCCAATGGCTGATGAATGCTGATCACCCAAACTGGCTTCAACCGGTTTATAAGCTCATATAAAACCTGCGATTCTGGCTCTGACAAAGCCTGCTGTCCGTAACGGGGACTATTGACGCGATTTTCCGCCGGAAAATTACGATTCAGGTCTATACCATTGCGATTGCCTCGATGACTTCTGGTCAGTCCATCTGGATTTGCAACTGGTATTACCGTCACCTTATGTTTACAGGAAAATCCGGGGTGCTTCTCCATATATGCCATTAACTCACGAGCAAGCGGCTCTCCGGCAGGCTCACTGCCATGAATAGTTGCGATTATCAGAACATTTTCCTTACCGCTCCCAAAGGTATGCATAAATATCGGCCGACTCTCCACTGAATAGCCCTCCACCTCAGCACGAAAGACCCTGCTCTGGCAGCCGGTAAATATTACCAGCGGCATACTGAATAATAATAGTAAACCTAATTTTTTCATAATAACTATTTACGGCTGTTTAACATCAGATTTTACCAGTCGGAAAAGCTTCAGCTCTTCTTTTACCCGCTCTCGCTGATAACCATCTGGAATACTATAAGAACCATTGACAAAGTAACTGCTGGATATATTTGCAACTACATGATCCCAGTCAGGAGTAGAACTATGCACCATAGTAAATGACGGGGTTGACCCGACCTTAAAATACAAAGCATAGCAGGTGGTATT
>JAFGDI010000014.1 GCA_016932145.1 Sedimentisphaerales bacterium | reverse complement strand
AGTCCTACGGGCAAAGATGGTGAATTTTATATTGGTATGATCGTCGATAACTATAGCCAATTGCAAGAGTTCAGTAAAGATAATAACAAGGCTGTTTCCGCTGTTGCCAGTGAATTTGGTAATATAGTTAAAGTTGATCTGATAGCTAATGATATTTATGGCCCGGCAACAGGCATTATTCCCGGCGAGTCATTCAGTCTTTACGCCGGTGTATTTAACGCTGGCAGTGAACCTTCAGAGGCCTTCAATGTCGATTTCTACCTTACTTCTGCCGGTATAGTTGACAGCAGTGCTGTTTTACTCAGTTCTGCAACTATGTCAGCGATAAATGCCAATGCTTACAGTGGTCAGACCTTTAATATAGCTGCACTTACTGAGCAGGAATTGGACGGCTTTGTCGATTCCAGCGGAATATTGGTAATGCAGGTTAATCCAGCGGGCGATGATGGCAACCGTACTTTGCAAGAGAGTAATTATAGCAATAATGTAGTTAATGATTACCAGCCGACAATGGTAAGTAAGTCTATTGCTGATGATGCTATAGCTCATTCTTTGAGCTCTGAAGATGACCTTAGCGATCTGGCCTGGGGCGATTCGCTTACACTGGATTACTCCATTACTCCAATTACAGAATCGCCTGTTGATGTACAATTCCGGCTTAAAGATGTAGTTACCGGTAATACCTATAACATTACCAGTTTCAGTGTGACTGGTGCTGCAATTGACCATAACGGTTCTGTGACTCTGACATTGCCTGACTATAGCCCATTTGGCTATGATGGTGATTTTGCTGTCGAGATGGTCCTTGACCCGAATAATATATATGATGAGTTATCTGAGGCCAATAATAGTGAAACTCTGGGCTTAACTATAGGCAGTGGATTGTCTGATCTGGCCGCCCTTAGTATTTCTTCTGTACCAACAGTCAATACTGGCAGTGATATTACTATTTATAGTGGTATTGCTAATTATGGCACCGAAACAGCCTACGGTTTTGAAGTCTATTATTATCTTACCAGCAGTAACAGTCAGATAGATCAGGATAGTGATATTCTGCTAACCTCGATCAATGTCAGCAGTCTGGCTGGTCTGGAATATTTCTGGAATTCTCCTGTTGTTACTATTCCAAACAGTATTACGGCAGGCAGTTACTATATAGCCATGCAGGTTGATAAGTACGATGATATTGAGGAGGCATTTGAAACCAATAATACTTCCTTTAGCTATATGCCAGTTAAAGTTAATTCTGTCAGTATTGCGCCAGATAGCAATGAGCCCGACAATACTATCAGTTCCGCTACATTTATTACTCTTACTGGCGGACAAAGTGATACTATAAATGCCACAGTCCACGAGGTTGGAAATAGCGATTTCTATAGCTTTACTACACCGTCAAATACCAATGGTCTGGCAATGATCAGTGTTAAACCAGATGAGTATCTTAATGTTGCTCTGACAGTGTATAATCAGAGCAATAATGTGATCGCAACGGTTGATCTTGACCCTTATATGGGCGGTGAAGAGATATTTACCAGTTTTAGTCTCAGTCCGAGCCAGTCCTATTATGTTGAAGTAGAAGGTATGGGCGGTTCTCTGGGTAGTTATGAGATGGAGATCGTGCTGGGGACTGGTTCTGCTGCCGGTGATAGTTATGAATCAAATAATACCAGGGCTACTGCATATTACATAGGCTCAGCCGATACAATAATATCTGATGTTAACATCCACAGCACCAGCGATCTTGACTATTATATGTTCACTGTTCCTGGTGATTCAACCGGTGAATTTAATATCGGTGCTATGGCCAATCCTGAGCTTGACCTGGTAATGCGTCTGTATAATTCGGCAGGCGTTCAGGTAGCATCTTCAGACATTGGTAATGCCGGCGATGAAGAAGGCATTGACTATGATGGAAATGCTGGCGATGTCTATTATCTGGCCTTCAGTTCGTGGGCCGGCAGTACCGGCGGCTATGGTTTTGGCCTGACATTTGAAGAACAGGAAATGCCTGATAACTATGAAGATAATAATTCTCTTGCTCAGGCATATAATCTGACTTCGGGTGATAATGTTAATATTTATGATGCCAATATAAACACAGCAACAGATACAGATTATTATGCAGTCAGCGTGCCATCGGGCCGTTCTGCTATTGAGATCGGTTTGTATGCTGGTGATGGTCTGGATGGAGTTGTATCTCTTTATAATAGTACAGGCAGACTCTTAAAGTCTGTTGATATGACTGGCACAGCAGCAACTGAGACTCTGGTATATGGTGGACTAACCGCCGGGCAGGTAGTATATCTTGCTGTTGATTCCGCTGATGGTTCTACGGGTTATTATGGTCTGAGTGCTTCTTTCAGTAATGAGAATGTTGGTGATATTGCCGAACCAAATGAATCAACTCAGCAGGCATACGATCTGGCCCTTACCGGAACAGCCAGGACGGTAGATAAACTCAGTATTCATACAGATGAAGATGCAGATTTCTTCAAATTTGTTCTGCCGGCAAACTCTGATGGTTCAGTTATTATCAGCGGCATTCCTGTTAATGCAGATGAGCTGGATCTGGCACTTAAGCTCAGAGATGCATCTGGAAATATAGTCAAGGCTGTTGATCTTACCCAGGCGGGTTCTGCTGAAAGTATGACTGTTAGTGGTCTTACCGCCGGGCAGACATACTATATTTCTGTCAGAGGCTGGGGTACTACCGGTAATTATAAACTGACCGTGGAAAGTCCGCTTACCTCTGCGGCTGTATCTCAATCAGAACTGGTTGGCCCGGTTCAGCCCGGACAATATCTGCTGCCTCTTGATTCTATGGTCCCGGCCCTCAACGCAGTTTCCGGCCAGACCGTAGTAATTGAAACAGTGGGTACTGTAAACGATGATACTCTTGCATTTGGCACCGCCTCGGCAGATAGTACAGTTTCCGGCCTGGTAACTATTCGTAATACTTCCGGTTCGAGCCAGAGCTACACTCTTGCTATCACTGGTGATGATGCCTTTGCCGTAAGTAGTAATTCTATAACTCTTGCCGCCGGTTCATCTCGAGATCTGACAGTCAGCTTCTCGCCAGATACAACCGGTTCGGTATCAGGCACGCTTACTATTACCGATGGTTCTGATGCTCAGATCGCGGCTTTGCCTTTATCTGGTACTGGTACAGTATCTGCCGATAAGCCTGATATTCAGCTTGTTAACAGCTCATTAGCTGAGATAAGTTCTCTGTCATTCCCAACCACAGAGCCGGAAGATTATAGTGAAAAGTCATTCCGGATAAGAAATCTGGGCTCTTCGGCCTTAACCATAACTTCTGTTGCCATTTCTGGTACAGATGCTTCAGATTTCAGTCTGATAGGCAGTTATGCCGGTCGTTCAGTTAATTCTGGTACACCGCTGACGGTAAGGCTGGCATTTGAACCGCTGACTATCGGTAATAAGACCGCTAATATTGTAATAACAACTAATGACCCGGATGAACCAACAGTTACCGTGCCTTTGACTGCAACTGCAGGAACTGCCGATCTGGATATAGACCTTGAACAGGCAGATATGGGTTCGGTAATGGTTGATGGCCTGGGCGGCAATCTTGCCAGACAGCAGTTCAATCTGTCTAATAGCGGTAATACCACCCTGAATATTCAGTCATTTGACTTTACCAGCAGTTATTTCTTCGTGACCGATATTAACGGTACGACAATTACCTCACTGGATATTGCCGCTGGTGCATCTGCAAAAATACTGGTGGTCTTTGATCCAACAGTAGAAGGTTCTGTAATTGATACCTTATCATTTAGCTGTAATGACAATGACAGCCCGGCTGTAAGCCTGACCGCTGATGCTATTACCGGCTATACTACTGATCCGTTACGCTCTGGTGTGCTGTATTTCCATGATATTGATGGCGATATATTCAGGATAAGCTATAAAACCGCTGGCGACATGACATTCAGTGCCGGTTCTGTGGTTGATGATAATATTCTGGCCGGATCTGTTTTGTCTGTTGATGTTCTTGGCGATCTGGGTAATGGCTATATCAAGGTTAAAGATACTAATCGCGGGCAGGGCGATGGCCTGCTCAATTTTGATACTATTACTATTGATAGTAATTTCCGGTTGATAGATATTGATGGTACGATCGACCAGTTGGAAATTGATGGATTTTTAGGCAGTCTCATTGCTGATAGTTTCAGTAATGTAGATATTTCAGGTACTGTCGGTAAGATAATAGTT
>JAFGDI010000116.1 GCA_016932145.1 Sedimentisphaerales bacterium | reverse complement strand
TGGAGGCGGGGGGAATTGAACCCCCGTCCCGAGATGAATCAGTATAGGCTTCTACATGTTTAGTCTGTTATTTGTATCTCGCCGCGAGAGCTCCAATAGACAGGATCTCTTTTTGGCCAGTCCAATGTATGATCTCATTTGCTTCGCATCAGGCAGCCAAAGCAAACCAGCCCGCTAATTTGCGCCCACATTCGCCAGCAGGCGTCACGGTGTGGACGGGCGCCTTAATTAGGCAGCCATACGCAACTGAGTGTTGCCATTTAAGTTTTTGTTGCCGGAATGATTAACCAGGCCAACCGACATCCTGGACATGCCACCTACACCTCAAACTATCCGGTCGATACCTGTCGCCCCCGACATTTCAAGTGTATGTAGAACTGTATTGTAACTATAAAAATGATACATAGCAAGTTCTAATAGTAGCCAAAAAAAACGGTAACCGTTCACGGTTACAAAAAACGATAACAACAGGCAAATACCAAGCAATCAGCGACAACAATGTAAAGCCTTTTAAAATCGAGACTTATGCACAACAAGAGCTGCAATCAGGCATAATATGACCATTAAAGTTGCCATATTACTGACAGATACTGACAATATGATCAGTTATCAGATTGAATCCTGTGCTTAATATCGGCTGGTATTTTGGCACCACCGGGCCCGGCATAAGGATAGAGATCAAAGCCGGTATATTCTGGCTCACTGACGCGTGGGTCGTTATGACGGGCAAGCTCCATCTGAAGTTTTGCTTCCATTTCAGTCAGCATAGCGGCATAAGCCGGGTCAGCAGCTAAATTATGAGTCTGACCCGGATCATTTTTAAGATCATAAAGCTCCTGAGCCGGCCGTTTTGCAAAGCAGAGTTCATATGCCCTGCGATGCACAGCGTCTTTGTCCTTATTAAGAACGATATAGTTCTTGGTTGGACTGGCATCACAATCAGCCAGCCACTGATCCGGGTAATTAGTATAACCAAGCCGGTCAGTTCCAGCGGGCCACCGTGCCGGTGAATAGTTCCTGATATAGAGATAATTAAAATCGCGATAAGCACGAGATGGATATCCGCCCATATCTGGTTTCTCCTGAGCAGGCACATGCCTTTCTCGCCCAAAAACCACACTACTGCGAACATCTGGCTCTACCAGTCCTGATTTTTGAGCCCTGAGAACAGGGGCGAAACTTTTGCCGGTCATATCAGCAGGTACTTTTATGCCAGTCAGCTCCAGCAGAGTAGGTGCAATATCGGCAAAAGAAATGAAGTCCTGAACTTCAAGCCCCTGCTTTACCCCCTTTCCCCAGCGAACAACAAAAGGCACGCGTACGCCGCTATCATACAAATTGCCCTTACAGCGAGGGAACGGCATACCATGATCGCCTGTCATTATGATTATGGTATTATCAAGCAGTCCTCTCTTTTCCAACTCAGCAATAGCATTGCCAACCAATGAATCCCAGCGTTGCACCTCATAATAATAGTCAGCGATATCACTGCGTATAACTGAACTGTCGGGGAACTGCTCGAACATTTTCACCTTAGCCGGGTCTATACCACTTGCCAGTCCAGTACCCTTATCATAAGGTCGATGCGGGTCTGATGTTCCCAGCCAGAAAAAGAATGGTTCATCTTTACCTTGATTCTCAGTGAGAAAATCAGCCAGACCATTATAAGATTTTGCACCGGCAGGATGAGCACCATGATATTCCTGCCAGGGCTGAATATCGCCTGGCCCCCAGGTTTTGGCTTTAGTATAGCCGGTGAGATAATTATTGCGAGCGAGAATATGGACTACACTATTATGCTCAACCGGCAAACAACTTTGCAGATTTGCACCAGAGCCAAGCTGCCAGGGGTATTTGCCGGTAATAACCGAGTTGCGACTGGGGCTGCATGATGGGCTGGTAACATAGGCATTATGAAACAACATGCCCTCGCGACTGAGCCGATCAAAATTTGGTGTATCAACACCACCATCACCATAAGCCCCGGCATGAGGCCAGCCCCAGTCATCAGCCAGACAGAACAATATATTAGGCCGCTGCTGGGCTATTACATTATCACTGATCAAAGACAATAAATAAAACGAAAGAACGATTTTCAACAATGTTTTCATGATTACTGAATTTTAATCTGAATCAACATAAATACAATAACAAACCCCAAACCAGGCAGTAAAACAGAGAGAATTAAAACATTATGCAATAATAGTGAACAAAAAAACAACCACAAAAGTCCCTACCTCCAAAAGTAGGTATTGCAGCGACGGACAATCATGCAACTGGCGATTAGATTATTAGTTTATAGTCACCAAAAGAATACAGCCAGTCGGAATTTATCTGACTGGCTGTGATCTTTTGCAAAAATGGTAATACCTTAAAGACTATTGAATAGTCAGAATGCAACCATCGCCATCATCTACGACCTTTACCCAGAGAATATTTGATTCACTGTCATAATACCAGCCGCTTTGTGCCAGACGGAATGAATACTCATCTGCATATTGGTTGAGAGATGCACCATTTGCTGTAACTAATACCGGAGCAGACTCGGTATAATTAAAGCGACAGTAATAGTCACGAGGCAGTACCGGCGAATACAGCTCCGGGGCATTAACCTGGGCCGCATTTATTACAAACCTGATATTATCGCCGGTGTTCTCATAATCATACTTTGTCAGAGACCAGGCATTATTAATGAGGTAGTTGCGTGTTATGCCATCATCTTCATACAACGAATAAGATGAGTTACCCACAACAGGATATATATCAAGTGTAATTTCATCGAGAGGCAATTGATCGGCATAGCGAATAGCTGGCCCGGTGGGGATAATAGCACCAGCCTTAACGAATACCGGTATCTCATCAAGTTGGGCACTAACGGTAATGTCCTGCGGTCCGGTATATTTTGTCCCCTTAAAGTAATCATACCAGTCACCTTCAGGTATCCAGACGCTTACATTAGTAGCATTTTCGCTTAATGCCGGCGCCACCAGGAACCAGTCGCCCCAGAAATATTGGTTCTGCTTAGTCCAGGCGACAGCATCATTCTGATACTCCAGTGCCATTGCCCGCATCATAGGAATACCGGCGGAATAGCCCTGCCAGGCCGTAGTATATATGTAAGGGAAGAGTTTATATCGCAAATTGAGATATTTGCGTAAAATACCCTGTGCATTGGCACTGTAAAGCCAGGGTTCGCGGCCATCATGGCCATGAGCCCGCATTATAGAGCAAAATGAGCCAAACTCGGCTACCCATCTTATATACAGGTTATCAGAAGGTTTAGCCTTGAAGCCACCCAGATCATGAGAGAACCAGGGATAACCAGACAGACCTACTGCCTGCTGATTTACGATCTGTTTATTCATTTCGCTTATGGTATTTTCGATATCGCCGGACCAGGCACAGGCATAATGATGACCGGCATAACCACCGCGAGTAATGAACATTGGTCGCTGCTGAGTAGTATAATCCAGCCATTTTTCATGTACGACCCTGGCAGAGCGATTGGCCATAAGGTTATCACCAACTACATCAAACTCATCAGGCCAGAACCAGTCGCCATATCCAGGAGCTATTACCGGGTTAAGGTGGGCCTGCCACCACTTATCAGCAGTCGCCGGGTCTGTAAAATTGCCCTTATCAGCTTCAGGTGTACCATAATTATTATGCAGGCCGACATGGAACCCTAAAGAATCAGCCTGGTGGAACATATCCGCCAGATCGGGGTATCTCGCCGGGTCCCAGCGGTGCGGGTTCCACTTAGCTCCCCGCCAGCCATAATCAAAGACATAGCAATCTATCGGCCAGCCCCCACCGCCATCATCTGCTGGGTGACCACCAAACCGAAGCCAATTGATCCAGTTGACAAATTCAGCCTGAGTGGCATTATCGTTACCATATTTAGACAACATAAAACCGTAGGCCCATTTCGGGAATAGAGCCATTTTACCGGTCAATTCACTATAGTCAGCTAAAACAGACTTAAACGAAGGACCAGCCATAAACCAATAATCCAGATAGTCTTCAGTGGCAAAACCGCCAGTAGCATCAAAGTCTGTACCTTTAGCAACAGTATTAAGAAAAATGCCATAACCAGCAGTACTCATAAAAAACGGCACCGGCACCCTGCCGTGCGTAACTGTGAACTGATCAAAGCCACTGTTCTTATTGAGCAGTCCGGCATTACCATGATCGCCTCCGCCAAAGCCAAACTTACCGCCGCTGCCAGGCCCTTCTGTACGCCTGACACCAACGATATTATTTTGCCAGTACATACCCTGCTGGTCATCATCTTTAGCCAGTAAAGTTGTGTTATCAGCCCTATACATTTGCAGGCGAAATGGTGACTTCTGAGCCCTGATCACCATATCAGCAGTAGCTACTTTAATATAACTACCCTCATCAGTAACAGCAAAGTCAACCTGAGGCCAATTAAATTTCTGAACCATAAAATAGTCCGGGTGTTCATCACTGCGATATTGTCTGTCAGGAGCAAGCTGCACTCGAGCCATACGACTATTACACATACTCACTTTCACCTGCGAGAGGCCGCAATTAAAGACTATTTCATTGCCATTAACCAGATGAGATGCATAACCAGCCAGAGCATCGGGCCGGGCAACTGTGCCCCACTGTTTGCTCAATACGGCAAAATCATCGAGCTGTATTTCAGAACTGCCAGCTAAATTAAATCCGGCATTTTGCAGCCAGGCCTGTGCCAGCAAATACAGATCACCAGGAGCAACCTCATGATCATTATCAAGGTCGGCCAGCAGGCCAGATGGTTCAGAATCAAAGATTTCAACCAGGACAGGACTGGCAATACCAATAGTAGTGTCGCCGTCTCTGAAAGTTAATGATATGCCGGCCAGCTCTACAGGTTCTACTATACCATCGGCTACAGGTAAGACCGTAACTAGCTGAGGTATATTCCAGTTGGCAGGATCAAAATACAAGACCAAAGACTGACCAGGTAATTCTGTCCCTGCTAATTGAATATCATTTTGTGTCAACGCTGACAATTGCGGATCAAGAGTAACAGTTACCTGACCTGCCGGCTGTTCTGACAGTACTACACTAAATGTATCTGCAATCAGGCTGGACTCTGACACCTGGGTTGTACCATCGCTCTGCTGCACCAGTCCAGACACCGGTCCGACCGACACCGACCCTGAACCGCTGGCATACTCAACAAACATATTATCATATACCTGATATAAATAAAGCGAACTGTAATTACCATAAGCAAGCTCCTGACCATCGATGACCATAGAACCAACAATAATATTCTGGTCTATGCTGGTGGTAGAACCATCTTCCAATAACACTCTGGCATCAGTGGACAGATCATAGTCAATAGTAAGCCAGGCACCGGCAGCCGCGGTCACATTACCATTGCCCAGACTGCCACTAGCCGAAGCGGTTAATTTTCCATTTACCTGCCACTCACCTGCAAAGGAAGAATTATCAGCCAATAAAACAACCTCGCCACCAGAGGCAATGGTAATATTACCCAGCCCGTTTATCACAGATCCAATAGATAAAGAAGATCCAGGATCTGCAAAAGCAATATGAAGATCGCCAACAGTCTCAATGTTGCCGCTAATGGCACAGTTGCCTCTGACATTAAGCGTACCATCTTCCACAAAAAGGCCATCAATCACTACTGCCTGATCAGCGAGGAACAAAGTACCACTCAGGGTTAAAGCCTGACCTGAGAAAACTGTATCTCCGGCGGGAGCATAAAGGTCACTGTCGCATATGTAGTTTGCCGCAGACTGGATATCAGGCGTAATATTGTCAGACCAGACTCCTGGCGTATTCCAGTTTTCGCCGGGCAATGCAGCTCTTGCCTGCACGACCTGTGCTGCCCCTACCCTGGCGACATGGTAAAGTCCTGAAATAATATCATCATTAACAGGCTTATTAAAAACATAAACCTCGTCCAAAGCTCCTATAAAATAATCAGTAGCACTGCTGCGGCTATTACGGCCTAAAGTAAATCTGTTGAGATATTGAATGAAATCCACATTATCTACATCTTCACTTACCAGCACACTATCAATATAGAGTCTGCGATCATCACTGGCATTAAAAACGGCAACAGCACTATGCCAGATATCATTGTCCAGCTCTGCCGGCGATTCAACAAGTCCAAGATCGAAATTGGTATTCCGGGCGGTAAGCATAGCCTTGCCCCGCCTTACACCTGTCTGAAAGTATTGGTCACTAACATACTTATTACCTAGCCAACAGGCGGCATAGGTTGACTGGTCTTGCTCAGAAACCTTAAACCAATATGCCATAGTAAAAGGATAATCCGGCATATCTGCACAAATATCCGAAGAGACATTTATATAACTTGAACCATCGAAATAATAAGCCTGGCCTTTCACCCCATTGACCAGTGACAATGATCCTGAAATATAGCTCTGATATCTCTGGGTGTATTCTGAGCCGCCGACAGTATCACAAGGCCAATAGGCTATCGCCTGATCAGCCAGATATAATCCTTTAACCTCAGTGAGCGAGAGAGCATGGTCAAACAATCGCACTTCGTCCAGTGAGCCGCTCATGTAGTCTGTGGGGCCGGTCTTGCGGGCATTACAACCCAAAGTAACCATATCAAGAGAATCAGGGAACGGGCAAAAAGCTGAACCTGTACCTGCGGCATAACCATCAACATACAATCTGCGGTCAACAGCAGAAACAAATACTGCGGCGATATGATGCCATTGACCATCATCGACTGGCGTATCGCTCTGAGTCAGACCAGTATCAAAATCGCAATAGGGTTCATTTCTGCCAACCATTATGCTACGCGACATTCGTGGACCAACCTGAAAATACTGACTGAACGACTTACTATTACCCAGCCAGACAGCAGCATAAGTGCTTGATGGTTGACTATCAACACGCACCCAGCAGGAAATACTAAAAGGATAATCCTGAATGCAGTCAGCTAATAACGCATTATTAATAACAACATAACCACTACCATCAAAAGACAGGGCACTGCCTTTGATGCCATCAGGATCAGTTGCTACATTACCAATCACAGTGCCATCATAATTATTTAGACTATCTGATATAACAGCAGCAGTGTCATTCGTATCAAAGTTCCAGTGCCCAGCCATCCCGGCATGTAGCGGCACAGCCAATGTCATCATTAACAGTATTATATACTTTAGTACGCCATCACAATATTTGTAGTTCAAGTTTTTCATTTACGGGCCTTTCTCCTGCCTGGCTTTGCTTATATATGCAAAAACAATCAATGTGATCTGGCGTGTACCAGAACTCATTGATCGTTTTGCAAAAATGGTGCTTAATTAACTATAATGTCTTATGCTCGCCTGCGTTTAAGGAACAGAGCTGCCAGTCCGAACATTGACAAGGTAGCAGGTTCCGGCACTAATACCGGAGCTACAGTATCTACCCTAATCTCATCGATAGTAGTGCTGTTAGCTCCGACAAAGTTTGCCATAGCGATACGGTCAAACGAAAAATCTGCAAATAATGACAGACCTACACCACCTGAGGTAAGATCTGTTTTGTCATCAGGATTAAAATACACTGCCGCAACATCGTTATCCAGATCAAAGCGGACAACAAACAGATTAACGCTGGTATTAAAATCAGAAAGTTTCACACTTTCTTTTCTGCCGCCGCCAATAGCCGACCTGGAAGTAGCATAGAATTCCTCATTGCGCAATTCCGGATTGGTACTGTTACCAATGCCATCATCAGCACGCAGAATACCTATCTGGAATACTCTGCCCTGGTCAGCATCTCTGCCAGACTGCAATTCTATCGCAGAGTAGGGATCTTGCTGGGCAGTTGTGCCCTGCATTAAGAAACTCAAATACACAATGCCTGATTCATACTTCTGGTCCAGCATTCTCTGATAGCGAGTGCCATCGCCGGGGCTATAGGCAGCATTGCCTGATTCACCTGTTAAGCTGGTATGGGTTAACCCGGTAGAAGCGACAACATAGTTACCGCCATTTCTCGAGTAGTTATTAGCCCAGGCATTTGTCCAGCCGGTGCCGCCATTGGCGCCAATAAGAGTACCAGCCTCATAGTCAAAACTGTCCATTACGCCAGCTCCAGCAGTAGCGGCCATAACCATTCCCAATAACATACTAAACAATTTCTTCATTTTTCACCTCTGTGGTAAAATAGTATTTTACACATTTGCGAACCATTCGCAAAAGTAGATAGCACATGTAAGTTATACAAATTACCTGAATCTGTATCGAGCCAGGGCAATAATGACAATTCACTATTGCGGCAGACTATGCCTGAGAGCCGAGCCAGGAATAACAGTAATAGTTGTTCCGCCATCAACACTCCAGCCAACAGAAAGGTTTTCACCGCCAACTGCCTGCTTATACAATACCTCTACGAAGTAATAGTTACCTGCAATCATTGGTATTGCTACAGAAGCCTGCTCAGGGAACTTTGTCCATTCATCACCATTTGTCCATACAGGCACAGAGGCAATATGATTTGCCAGTGCCGGGTCGGTATCTACCGGCTGGGTATCGCTGCTGACGAATAATCTGGACATATCATCTGAAGCGATGTAGAAGGTATAATTACCATTTGCCGGGGGAACAATGTAGCCCCTGATACGCTGGCCGGAATCATTGCCATTAACCTTACATCTGAACTCATCGGTTACAAAGTATGAGAAATGGGCAGGTTCCTGATATACAGGCGAACTCAATAAATCATCTACCATCTCACCTGGAACACCAGTCCAGACCTCTGCCAGCAGAGAATTATCAGTATCAGGATCAGTTACAGCACCGGTGTAGTTCACACTCTCCTGCATAGCAGTTGAATTGAGCCATTCAGCGGCAAAAACTGCAAAGTCATTTATATCTACTATACAATCAGCATTACGATCATAATAGTTTGCCTGCCAGGTGCCGGTAAGTTTTGCTGCCTGACAACTGTCTGCAAACACTCTTATCTCCATCTGGTCAGAAACCGGTCCATTGGCATCGGTAACAGTCAGCTTCAATACATATACACCCGCCTGACTGATCGACACAGTAGTATTCAGGTTCAGAGGCTCGGCAATTACCACCTTATTGGTCGGGCCGCCCTCAAGAGCAACCTCATAGGCCTCCCATAATACCGACACCGGACTGGTACCATCATCATCAACCACACCATTAAGTGCCAGAGCTGAAGCCAGGTCAACAGTTGTCAGAATATTTTCACCGGCATCAATAACTGGTGGTGTATCCTGCATCTTTGTCTGGAACGACCATACTTTGCTATTGATATTACCCGTTGTACTATTATCATATACTACCTGGGCACTGACACGCCAGAAATAGTCAGTATTGTATGCCAGACCAGAGGGAACTGTTATTGAAGTCAGATTGCCGGCAATAGCGTTATTATAATAATCCAGTTGAGCTACATTAGCATTAGTGACATTAGCTGCATTAGGGTCAACACAAATAGTATAGCTGGTTATAGAAGCCAGATTTGGGTCAAGCGGAGCAGTCCACGCAAAGACCATACCAGCCGGCTCGATATTCTGGGCACCGCTAACAGGGGCGATACAATCAATACCAGTATCATCTACCACGATTTCATCAATATAAGTTGCATTGGCACCAACAAAATTGGCCAGGCCAATACGATCAAATGAAAACCCGCTGAAAAGTGCGATCTCGGTGCCGCCTGCACTCAGATCAGTTGCCGCCGTCGGGTCAAAGTAAATCCAGGCAATGTCCTGATCCAGATCAAAGCGAACTACGAACCTGTGGGTGTCGCTGTCAAAGTCAGAAATTTTTACCGAACGCAACCGACCGCCACCCTTGCCATTACGCACAGTAGCAAAGAATTCTTCATTGCGATTAACCGGGTTATCGTTACCAATACCATCATCTTTTCTTAATATGCCGATCTGGAATACCCTACCTGGGTCAGCGTCAACACCCGACTGCAATTCCAAAGCGGTATAGGGATCATCAACTGCTGAACTGCCTTTCATCAGAAAACTCAAATATACAACACCACTGTCATATACCTTGTCGAGCGTACGCTGATACCTCGTGCCATCGCCGGGAGTATAAGCCGCATTACCAGATTCTGTGCCAGACAGACTTAAATGCGTTAAGCCAGGTGCAGCAACCACATAGTTGCCGCCATTACGCGAGGACTGATTTCGCCAGGGGCTCGTCCAGCCGCTACCGCCATTCATATCAGTCAGAGCTCCGACCTCATAGTCAAACGACTCTGCTACATCAGCCTGAACACTGGCACCTAACATTAACAGACCCAGGGAACAAAACAACCTTCCAAATCTCATGATTACCTCCGAGAAACTTCCTTCTTCTATTTAACATATCCATTACACCAGGATAATTCTTCTCATAGTTTGCACGCTTACCATATTGTCATATGCGCGTACATTCTCCGGGCTGCAAAGTACATATTTCTTTGCAGATATACTTTTTTCATGAACAAAACAGAGCTTATTTACTAACCGTTCACGGTTATTGTAAAAAGTGACAAGTAAAAGGTTAAAAGTAAAGGATACGGCCTGTGGCCGAGACTTATCATAATTTAAATATAGCTTCGCGTCCCCGAAGCGAGTTCGGGATTTCGGATTACCTCAACAGCGGACAGAATCCTTTTACCTTTAACTTTTTACTTTTCACCGTAATCGTGTGAACGATTACCTTATTTATCGGTCAGCATACATTCTCATATGGCTCCACTTTTCTGTAACCATAAGATTGTCAGCCAGGACCATCTCGGAATATACACTGATCGCTATATGACTTAAATAATAACGAGCGTTAGTTTTAGCAGCCAGCATTTGTGATGGATCTATATCAACTGAATATTGGTATAACATTTCACTTTCTTCGGGGAACTTGTTATTACTGATATCATAATAACCCAATGATACCGTAGTTCTTACCGGAGAATGGGGAGTTATTTTCATAACACACAGATATTGAGTATCTGCCGCCATCGGCTCTCCGACATTTCCGGACGGCTGCAAAGTTTCATTTACACCATTTCTGGCATACTGCAATTTAACCCCATTATCAAGATCGAAGCCGCCTTCCAATATGCCCGTACTGACATTATCATCATTTATCTCACTTAGAGTGAGGATCAGATCTTTATCTTTATCTGCACCGGCACGCTCCTGCCACTTAATAATGGCACTGACATAAAGCGGGGTTGTCATTCTGGCCAGATCAAAAGCTCTGGGCAAGGAACGCCCTGCTCCGCCAACCAGAGCCTCTCTTTTAACACCCAGCAATCCATTTGTACCTATCAGTCCCGTAGCAACGACATCAGGTCCTTTTCGATGCCACTGAGTCGTAGTCCAGCGGGCATTATTCAATATCGGACCTGATGGCAATAATTCAAAACCTTCAAAAAATACCGGATCACTGACATCTCTCTTAAAATCATCTTTGAACGCTATTGAGTTTATCAGATCACTGCCATTTTCTACCGAGGCCGCCTGCCCTGCCTGCATATAGCGGGTAGCCGCCTGCTTTGACCGGTCAGGAGTGGTACTCATAACCACCTGCCCTTTATACACATGCAACTGGCTATCTCCTCTGACATTAACCTCGACACCAAACTCTGTACCTATATCTATCAGTATGGAACTTGGCGTTTTGACTGTAAAGCCTTTACAGTAATAATCGACACTGGTATATAACCGCCCTCTGTTAAGATTTATAACATTTTCCGTTCCGATCTGGAATTCTGCCGGACCTTCGATCACGACCTGGGCACCATAATCATAAGCCAACCTCACCCGGCCGCTTGCCAGAGTAAATATCTGACTGTGAGTATTAAGCCTGGCTCCTGCTACGAAATTGCCCGGTAAATTCGTGTTCAAAGTATCTGAAACTTCGACAATAGTAGCTGTAGGCACAGATGGCTTAGCCGGGTTTATATTTACATATAGTATGAATGTGAACAATAAAACCGCAGCAACAGAAATAACCACACTGTATATTTTATAAAAATCATCCAGACAGAACAGTTTACTGCAAGGAGTAACTGGCGGTTTAGATGGCTTTTTTATCTCAACTGGCCGAATGATCTCCAGCTCCGGCGCACTTGCCTCCTGCTCGGCCAACTCTGCCAGCGTGCAAT
>JAFGDI010000115.1 GCA_016932145.1 Sedimentisphaerales bacterium | reverse complement strand
TCACTGGCCAATAATGATATGGTCGCGAATTTTGTCAGGGATAGCGATACGATATTGTATTATACCGATATCAATGCTGATAGAAGCACTCCAGAAAGTGAAGGTATGGCGGCTATGGAGCAGGCCGGGCCGCGAGAGAAGATATATTTTCGGCCAGGTTATGTGCGTGCTGCCATTGTTACCTGCGGCGGATTATGTCCGGGTTTGAACAATGTTATCAGGTCCATTTTTATGACTTTATGGCATAATTATGGTGTTCGCAATATTATTGGTATTCCTTTTGGCTATCGCGGCTTATTGCCGGAGTATGGTCTGGAGCCGATAATTCTTACGCCACAGTTGGTGAAAGATATTCATCATCAGGGAGGTACTATTCTGGGCAGTTCTCGAGGTCATGGCTCTCGCACTGCCGAGATGGCCGATACTCTGGAGCGGCTGGGCGTTAATATGCTTTTTGCTATTGGCGGTGATGGCACGCAGAAAGGGGCACTGGCCATTTCCGACGAGCTCAGGAGGCGTGGTGCCAATTGTTCGGTGATCGGTGTACCTAAGACCATTGATAATGACCTTAGTTATGTAGAGCGTACTTTTGGTTTTGCTACTGCGGTTTCTCGTGCTGTTGATGCGGTTTCCTGTGCCCATACTGAGGCTGAAAATGCTATAAACGGCATAGGTCTGGTCAAGCTCATGGGTCGAGAATCTGGCTTTATTGCTGCTGCTACAACTCTGGCTATGACTGATGTTAATTTCGTTCTTATTCCGGAAAGTCCATTTGCCCTTGATGGTGATAATGGGCTGATAACCGCTTTGAAAAGAAGGCTGGCATCTCGTGGTCATGCGGTGATCGTTGTGGCAGAGGGTGCAGGGCAGGATCTGTTAACGGCAGAAGCCGGTACAGATGCTTCCGGTAATAAGAAACTTGCCGACATAGGTATTTATCTTAAGGACAAGATCGGAGAGGCGTTAAAGTCTGATAAAATAGAACATTCGATCAAGTACATTGACCCCAGTTACATAATACGCAGCACTCCGACAACTGCTGGTGATTCCATTTATTGTGCCCAGTTGGGTGCTAATGCTGCTCATGCCGGGATGGCAGGCAAGACAGGTCTGCTCATTAGTTCAATTCATGGCCGTTTGGTACATGTGCCTATAAGTATGAGCGTAGCCCGTCGCAATGTGGTAGATCTCGATGGTACACTCTGGCGAGATGTAGTATTGGCGACAGGCCAGCCGTTCATAATGAGATAAGGTAACCGTTCACAGTAATTACTTGGTTTGCGAAGTCAACTGTGAACTAAATTGTTTAGTAACAAGAAATAAGAAATAAGAAATAAGCTCATGATTTTCGCTCCGCTCGAAGCTGTCTGATTTTTTATCGCAGGCAAAGCCTGCTTAAATTAGAAGCCTCGCCGAAGGCGAAACATCAACTTATTTATGCTACGCATCACTGCGTGTCTTATTTCTTATTTCTGTAACCGTGTGAACGGTTAAGAAATAAGCTGTTTCAGGTTTGTTAGTGCCAGTTTGATTTTGGCCTGCAGGAGTTTTTTTTGTCTTATATTCTGAATTTAATATATTTTGTAATGTTGCTGCTTTTATCTCCGATGATAGCGTATCGAATGATCCGGCAGGGTCGTTATCGTGAGGGGTGGGGAGAGCGTCTGGGCTTTGTGCCACGGCGGGCAGGAGCAGCTCGCTGTTTCTGGATACATGCTGTGAGTATGGGAGAGGTAAATGCCGCCTCTACTATAATAGGGGCATTGCAAAGAGAGTTTCCCGATTGTGATCTGGTGGTAAGTTCTACCACCGACACCGGCATAAGTAGGGCACGCAAATTATATGGTGATAAGGCTACTGTTGTATTTTACCCTTTTGACTTTTCTTTTGCGGTAAAGCGGGCACTGACCAGATTGCGGCCGGATATTTGCATTCTCATGGAGCTGGAGGCCTGGCCCAATTTTACCCATATTGCCCGTAAGCTCAATATTCCGGTTGTGGTTGCTAATGGCCGGATAAGCTCAGGCAAGGGTTTTCCGCGATATAAGAAAGTGGCCTGGCTGATCCGTCCGATGTTTGCCCGGCTCTCTGCGGTTATGGTGCAGGATCAGGAATATGCCGGTAGATTTGAATATCTGGGCGTAGCACCGGCGAAGATATTTAATGTTGGCTCGCTCAAATATGATACTGCCGAAGTGACTGATAATGTCAGTGGTAGTGAGGCACTGGCCGGAGAGTTGAAGATCGACCCTGAAGTGCCTTTACTGGTAGCCGGCAGTACTGGTACAGGCGAAGAGGAGGTCATTCTTGACTGTTATCGCCAGATAATTCAGGATCGGCCAGAGCTAAAGCTGCGATTGGCGATAATACCCCGCAAACCGGAAAAGTTTGTTGATGTTGCCAGCCAGATCGAGAAGGCAGGCTTATCATTGATTCGCTACAGTCAGGTTAAAAGTGGCAAGGTTACTGTTACTGAAAGTCATGCAGAAAGTGTGATCTTAGGTGATACAATGGGTGACTTGCGTAAGTTTTACAGCCTGGCGAGTATTATTTTTGTGGGGCGGTCATTAGTGCCTATGGGCGGTTCTGATATGATGGAAGCCGCGGCCCTGGGCAAGCCGGTAATAGTTGGTCCTTATACTGAAAATTTCAGCCAGACTATTAACGCACTCAGAGCTGGAAATGGAATAGTGGTTGTAACAGATGCCAAAGCATTGAAACAGGTGATAGTTAAGTTGTCAGATGACAAGGAATACGCCAAGGGTATAGCGGTAAATGGTCGGAAAGTGATAATCGATCATAAAGGTGCTACTGATAAGACGATAGAACAGATCAGGAAGATAGTGGTCAGATAAAATGAATACAGATAAGAATAATATGACACCAGGCGAGATAGTCGCCGAACTGGATAAATTTATAATTGGTCAGCATGATGCCAAGCGTGCCGTTGCTATTGCAATTCGTAACCGTCGTCGCCGTCAGCAGTTAAGCGAAGAGATACGCAATGAGGTAGCACCTAAGAATATTATCATGGCTGGGCCTACTGGCGTGGGTAAAACCGAGATCGCCAGGCGACTGGCAAAAATGGTCGGCGCTCCTTTTGTCAAGGTTGAGGCTACCAAGTTCACAGAGATCGGCTATGTGGGTAAAGATGTTGAAAGCATGGTGCGTGACCTTATCGAGCGGGCTATTTCCATGGTCCGGGAAGAAATGAGTGTTATACATCAGGAAAAGGCATCGGCTGCCGCTGAACAGGCGATTATTGACCGTTTATTGCCAGCGCCAGTGCCTACGGTTGGCTCTACCGCCGAAGAGATCGCCGGCATAGAAGAAAGATATGAAAAGAATCGGGCCAAGCTACTCAACCAGTTACGCAGTAATGAGCTGGAAGATCGTGAAATAGAGATACCTTACGACAAAAAAGGGCAGTCGCCGGTAAGTATTTTCAGTAATATCAGTATGGATCAGTTTGAACCGCAATTGCAGGACATACTCGATCAGCTTACACCGAGCAGTAAGTCATATAAGAAAGTAAAAGTTTCAGTAGCGCGGAACATCATTAAGAATCAGGAGATGGAAAAACTTATCGATAAAGATAAGATGATCGAGCAGGCAATGGAACGGGCAGAGCAGTCTGGGATAATTTTCCTAGATGAAATCGATAAGCTCTGTTCTGGCAATAACTACGGGGGAGAGGTTTCCCGTCAGGGAGTGCAGCGAGACCTTCTGCCTATGGTAGAGGGTTGCTCGGTAAATACCAAATATGGTATGGTTACGACCGACCATATTCTTTTCATAGCCGCCGGTGCATTCAGTATGAACAAACCATCAGATCTTATGCCAGAGCTTCAGGGCAGATTTCCGATAAGGGTAAAACTCAAAGACCTTACCCAGGAAGAATTTGCCCGTATTCTCACTGAGCCCAGAAATTCGCTCACCCAGCAGCAGGTTGCCTTACTGGCAACAGAAGGGGTAAAACTTACCTTTACCGATTGTGCGATCGAACAGATGGCCCGGAAGGCTTTTGAGATAAACTCAAATCAGCAGAATATTGGTGCCAGGAGATTGTATGCGGTAATGGAAAAGGTATTGGAAGAGATAAGTTTTAATGCCCCGGATAATTGCCAGCCTGAATATCTGATCGATGCTGAATTTGTAAAGGCCAGACTCAAAGATGCTTCAGATGATGAAGATCTGAATATTTTTGGTTTTGCCGCAGCCGTAAATAAGGATAAAAACTAAGGGCAGAATATGGCAGGCGAAAAAGAAAAACTTATATATACAATCAGAGAGCAGCTTAAGAGCGATATGCTTCTTGGTGGTAAGTGGTTGCCAAAAGGGCAGTTGCGTGCAATAGAGCTATCTGCTTCTGTTGAGTCTGCACCGTCTGCACCTTCTGTTGAGCAGCGGTCAGAGCCAGTTGTGGTGAGCCCAGAACCAGAAACCCAAGCACCTGCTTATATGACCCCGCAGGTTGAGGAAATAATGAATAAAAAACAAAAACTAAAGGCCCTGGCTGCTGAAGTTGCAGGTTGTCAGAGTTGTTCGCTGTCTCAGAGCAGAATTAATGTTGTTCCGGGCGAGGGAAATGCAAATGCCAGGCTGGTATTTGTAGGTGAAGCCCCCGGCCAGAGTGAAGATGAGCAGGGCCGACCATTTGTGGGTCGGGCCGGTAAATTGCTGGATAATATTATAGCGGCAATGGGCTTAACTCGTGATGATATATACATTTGCAATATACTCAAGTGTCGTCCGCCGGATAATAGAGACCCGCAGAAAAGTGAAGTTGAGTCTTGTTGTCATTTTTTGTATGAGCAGTTGAATATAATAGATCCGGAAGTTATAGTGGCTCTGGGTACTCATGCGGCCCATACCTTGTTGGAGACCAGTACTCCGATAGGTCAGTTGCGTGGTAAGATGCACACATATCATCCTGCCGGTCTTAATAAGCCGATAAAACTGGCCGCTACATATCACCCGGCGTATCTGCTGAGAAACTATACCCCCGATACCAGGGCTAAAGTATGGGACGATATGAAAAAGGTACTGCGTGAGCTGGACTTGCCCGTACCGGGGAAATAAGAACCAGCTGGCATAGCATGATCTGGCGAGCAAAATATAGATATCTGTCTGATTTTTATATGAATGAAATTATTTTCGTGCAATAAAGCGTGGAAATGACTCGTTATCATAGTAGTAAGCAATTGCTATTAAATTTAGAAAAACAGAAATTGGAGACAGAATTATCATGAAAAAGACATTATTGTCAGCTTGTTTGTTTATGTTAGTTGCCGCATTGGCAACCGTTAGTTATGCCCAGAATGCCGGTCAGCGTCCAGGCAGGCAGGGCATGGGACCGGGCGGCTTTGACAGAGATGCTATGCAGCAGAGAATGGCCCAGATGATGCAGGAGCAGTTGGAAATTAGCCAGGAAGAGTGGGCTGT
>JAFGDI010000114.1 GCA_016932145.1 Sedimentisphaerales bacterium | reverse complement strand
TGAAGTAAATATAACGATTATTAACCAGAACTATTATCATACAACTTGATCTGTTTTTCTTTTGGGCAACACGCCCTATAGTATCAACTATTACGAATAATACCCGGTTTTCTTTAAATAACTGAATATTCTTCCTGCTGCGGTTTGAATAAAACGCACTTTGGAGAACAACTTGTTACTTTTGGTTACGGATGGGCCGCCCTGATATAAATAGTTATGGACGCAAAAAAAGGCAGCCGAGGGCTGCCTTTGTGGTCGGCTTAACTTGGGTTTGGGCCGGTTGTTTTCATATTGAGGGGAGCAGATATAGCTGGGACGATTGCCTATTGTTCGGTGCTTTTGTCCTCTTTCTTTTTGAACAGGTCGGTAATACCTTTCCCGGCATCCTCGATTCCTTTGCCCAGGTCTTTAACGCCTTTTTCGAGCCCCTTACCCGTTTGCTCCAGGGCATCAACTGTACCTTCGCCAACAGCTTTGAGCCCTTCGCCAGTCGCTTCAACGGCCTGAGCTCCGCCTTTAATTACTTCACCAGCCCCTTTGAGTCCGACATCGCCGACAGTAGTAAGCCCCTTGAGCAGTTCTTTAGTGCCGCTGCCAAGCAGTTCAGCGGTTTTATCAACAGAATTTTGCAGGCCTTCGATGAGTGCCGCCGGGATATCAGATGCAATAGTCTTGAGTACCGATTGGGAGATGGCAACAACTAGTTTGCGAACAACCAATGCCGCTACCTGACCTTTATTGTCATCACTTGATATATTTTCGATAGTGAACGGAGCCATGCCAATAGTAAAATCAGATTTCTGACCGGGAATAGGCAGTAGTTTAACATGTACCTTCGCCCCTTCGATATAGAAGCGGTGCAGAGTGATCTTTTTAGCAGGTTTTTCCTCTCCGGCAGGAGTTTCCGGCTCAACTGGCTCAACTGGCTCCTCAGGTTCCTGGGCTGGTGCCTGGCTTTCCAGACTATCGAGCAGGGCCTGTAAATTACTAGTCATACCCTTTTGCTCAAAAGTTATTTCCATATCCTTTACTACTACGCTTTTGACCTCTATTGTTTCACTGGTGAGGCTGGCAATATCAACCGCAGTGCCGCAATGGCCTAGCTTGAAGAGGTATTCGGTGTTAAACCCTTGTGGATTACCAACTTGCAGATTGTCGAGCTTAACTTCACCATGGATGAAGGAAATATGCAATTTGTCCATAGTAACTGGTACGCCCAAGGCAGCAGAGCCGCCCTTTTCAACAGCAATGCGTCCCAGGCTGTCCAGCCATGAAATGATGAGGAACAGTCCCAGAACGATTACAATAAACCCAACCAGAAAGAATCGTTTAATTAATGTGCTTTTTTTCATGACTTTTTATCCTTATTATATGCTCTTATTTAGTGTTTTATAATCAATAAGCGGGTGACCCCGTTTTGTTATCGGCAAATATGACGAAATCATATTATAAGTAGTAGAAAAATAAATGCAAATCGAGAGAATAAAAGAAAATATGAAAGCAGCCACAGATTCATACCCCTTATGGCTGGTATCTGTGCTTACCTGTTTGATGTTCCTGTCTGGGTGTTATCTGGCCACTGGCACAGAAAGTGAAAGCGGATGTATGCCCGTAGAATATAGTTGGGTAATGCCAGAGGATATATATGGTAAGATTGACAGCCAGAGAAAAAAGGTGATGTTTGCCTCATTGAGTGATGTTTTGTCAGAAATTGGACCTGCTTCGGTAAAGCAGACAGAGACAGACCCTGCTCTTATGGGCAATGATGACCCAAATGTAATAAAGGCATATATATCATACCGGCGAAGTTCTGGCAAGCCGATAACTGAGCTGGAAAAACAGGAACAGGCCCGGTCGGTTGATGTTTTGGAACAATATAGTCGGCTTTATAGTCATAATGTTACCTTGCAGAAGGCATTAGCTAAGCATAATCTTGAAAATGGTAAGTTTTATGCCGGGTTGCGATATGCACGGGCTGCGGTTAGTCTTGACCCTAACGACATAGAGGCGGCCGTTTTATGCAGTGATATATATATGGAGCAGCAGCGATGGGATCAGGCCCTGCTTTACGCCGAGCTGGCCGGCAGGAGTGAGCAGGCCGTTGTGTCCAATGAGTTTACGGCTCTGGCCAGGGCAAATATGGCAATAAGCCTGGAGAAACTGGGCTATTTACAGGCAGCGGCAGATTGCTATAAGCAGGCCTGGCAGCTTATGCAATATCACCGTCGTTTTGGCCATCTTAATAATGAGACTCAAGAGAAGATCGGCCGATGCGACTTTCAGTTATTACTGGCAAGCCGCTGTTATTTGCAATGCGGTCTGGTGCAGGATGCAGTTGAGTCTCTGGCCCGGGTAGAAAGAGGGCCAAATATTCTGACATTAAGCGGCTATCTTACTGATATGATGATCGAATTACCAGAGTCGAGACAGGCTCGCTTTAATATGATAAAGTATTTTTACCGTTATATGCTGGCGATAGGTAAGCATAAAGAACATAGTCTCAGGGCTTTTGCAGCCGCCAGTAAGAAAATGGAACTTATAGCTCAGTATAAGCGAACCCTGCAACTGTGGTATAGTATTCGCCCGGAATCATGCCCGGCTCTGCTTGATAAGACAGATTATGCTCGTGGCCTGAAATATGGAGGCGAGCATACTCTGGCTCGACTGATTCTGAAAAATGCTCCGCAAATGGAAAAGACGGCAGAAGTATGGCTGGAATTTGCCCGCGCTGCCCGTCAGAGCAAAGATTATCAGTCTATGCTCGATGCTTATATTTCTTGTCTGGATAGCAGCTACTCTGACAGTGATGCCATAGTAAAGGAATTTGATAATATATTAAAGCTGGACATTTCTGCTCGCGACTGGCTGACGGGCTATAGAGTGCCTGGCAGTGTCTTGTTGCGTGATA
>JAFGDI010000113.1 GCA_016932145.1 Sedimentisphaerales bacterium | reverse complement strand
GAACTCTATAAATAAAAGTAGTTTTTACAAGTCTTCGGATATTTCGACTGAATTAGCAGATAACCCGGTTGATTACACACGGAAACTTGTCGAAACACTTATTGCATTAATGGATCCACATAAATTTGATATTAAGAAAACAATAACTTCCAGAGGTGATAACATAATTGAATACATGTATGAGGCCATTCCTAAAAAAAATGCCAAGATTGTGACTAAAGTTGCACGAATAACAATTGTTATTGATGAGTCTGTTGGATTATTAAAAGAGTTGAAGATATATGCAGATAATTCAAATTCGATTGTTGACATAGCTGGAACTTTTGACTACCCGGAATTCGGACCTTTGAGTATATATGACATAGGAGCACCAGCCGATGCTAAAGTGGTTGACAATACCAGCGACCAGCAATTACTGGAACTATGCGACAAATACGAAAAGGCCAGAGATTCATTTTTGGATAAGCGAGTTACGGTCATTGATAATGGACGCAAAGAATATACGATAATGTATTCTGATGGTGATAGATTCCGTTTTGACACCATAACCGCCTATGACCCACATATATTACTTGGCCCGGAAGAAGCGATAAATAATATTATATATCGGGGAAACCAAGTGTATAATAACGAATATTTTGATAAATTGCAGAAAGAACTGTTCGGTATAAAATTCTGTGTTTGTAAGTCTGAAATATACAAAGACCAGATTCATTATTCTCTGGAATATGAAACACCAGATAATGATGATTTAGCAAATGGGAAATGGCGTATCGAAGAAAAAGAAAATTACAAAGTTAATAAAGAATCTGATATTTATAATAGTTTTATTTTATCTTTATCATGCTGGCCCAATGGAATTTTAGAAGAAGGTTTTCATCGTACGAAAGCATCAATTATTTCCGATATCTACAGCGAAAAACATAGCCTCATCTGTATTGAATTACTTTCAGATGGCTGGGGCTATGAAGGACGCATTGGCAGACTGCCGGAAAGGGTCTTGTATTATATTGACCCCAACAAGGATTATTTGTGTCACAGAACCGTTAGACAGGTGATTCGTGATGCCTGGTGGCAGGTTGATACAAATTGGCTGGATGGTTTAGAAAATATAAATAATGAGCAGGACAGGCAGACAATAACAGAAGTTGTGGAATATGGGCAGACTTCTGCCGGGCAGTGGTATCCCCAAAAGAGATCAGCTACCACAGAGATTGATAATTACGATTGCCAAACAGAATACAAGCTTGACCGTGGCAGTAGTATAACGATTTACGAGAACCCGGTATTTGAAGATGACTTTTTCGACCCGGAATTGATTCTGGAAAAACAAAAGCCGTAACCCGCACAATCCGGAACAAAAGAGCGTTTTTAGCCTGGATTTAAGGATCTTGAGGATAAAAAGAAATGAGCATTTCTCATTATATTTATCCTTTCAATCCTCATATCCAGGCTAATTTCATTTTTTCAACCTCATTTCCTATAAGAATGTCGCAATATGTCGCAATACTGTGTCGCGATATGTCGCAATACTGGCAGGCCCAGATTTCGGGAGAAAATTTCATTTATTTAGACTAAACAGCCTGGGGTAATTGTCTGTATAAAGACAACCGGAGGGTACCAAGTACCGTTTCGGTTAAGATATTTTATCATAATAAGTTATAAGAATATGTTTGTCAAAAACATACATTGTGTCTGGTTTTATTTTTCGCTTTGCTGGTGGAATATGTTTTGGACAGAATTTACATAATTTACAGAATGAAAGAGATATTAGAAATTCTGGTAATTATGTTAATTCTGTCTAAGAAATTATGAGGCAGCCAGAATGTCTTAACCAAAACGGTATTTGGGTGCCATCTGATTATCTACGGCGTTCCCAGTGGGGTGTGATGCTGGGTTGGTATAGTTGCGGGTATCGGCTATAATAATACAGGCCGGTTCTGCCAATGAATGGGGTTGACTGATGTATTAGTTGGAGTTGAAATGGGGAGGGGAAAAATTTAGCTATTATTAACTGATGCAGTTTTGGCTGTGTTGTAGGTTTTGGTTCGATTAATTTGCTGAACTCCCCTGCGGCGGATTTCATTGTGCCTGGCGTTCCCAGTTGGTGGTAAAAAAATGGGTACCTCTCAAAAATCTATTTCTCTGGTTGTGCCGGGGGCACTGGAACAGGGCAGATGGGGACTGCAATATTCCACCAGGAGGAAATCGATTTTATAGAGGTACCCGGAAAATGGGGTGGGGGATATATTCTGCTATTATCCCATGGGATGATACTTTTTATGAATACTTCTCAGGTGCTCATGGTTAACATGAGTGTAAATCTGGGTAGTACTCAGGTCAGCGTGTCCGAGCATTTCCTGTACACTTCTGAGGTCGGCACCGCCCTGCAGGAGGTGAGTTCCAAAGCAATGTCTCAGGGTATGCGGAGTGACCTTGCCAGGCAGCCCGGCTTTGAGGGCAGCCTTTTTGACAATACGCCACACTTCGATCCGGGAGAGTTCTTTGCCATTTTTAGAGACAAAGAGCTTGCGGGAATGGGTTTTTTCGGTGAGGTCGAGTCTCTGCTTAGTGACATAGTCATGCAGGACATCGATAGCGTATTTATGTACAGGTATAATTCTTTCCTTATCACCTTTACCAATACACCGGAGATAACCCATTTTGAAGTTAACATCGCTGAGATTAAGAGAAGCGGCCTCTGAAGCTCTCATGCCGGTGGCATAGAGCAGTTCCAGTAAGGCTTTGTCTCTGAGGAATAACTGGTCAACAGGGTTAACGGCAGAAACGAGTTCAGCGGCCTGTTGCTTTGATAAAACCCGAGGCACTCTTTGCCAGATGCGAGGAGATTCCATAAGGTCGCAAAGATCCGTTTTGACCTTGCCCATGAGTTTCTGATATCGCATGAACATGCGTAGCGAAACGACATGGCGAGCAATAGTAGCTTCTGATAGTCTGGTATGATCTTCTTCGACCGGCTGCGAGAGCCATTTTACGAAATCAACGGCAGTTTGCGGGTTGATTTGGTCAGGTAATGTCAGACCGTTAAGCTCTGCGAAATGAGCGAAACGCCGCAGATCTCTTCGATATGACATTATCGTATTGCCGGCTAATCCACCTTCCACACAAAGATAGTGTAGAAAAGTTTCGATTTCGGAATCCGGCCATTTTTCCAACTTCTTCTCATTTTCTTGAAAAAACTTCATGATTCAATTATCCACAACTTGTTCTTCTATTTCTTCTTCATTTTCCAAAAACACAAATAATGAGTATAACTGCCAGTTATTGAGAAGCAATACCATCTGGTGCGCGGAATCTCCACAAACCCCGTTACAGAGGGTAAAACTTACAATACCTTTCATCTGACAGACATCAATTCCTTTTCGGCAGTAAACGATCTCTGGTGCTGCAATTTATGGCAGATTTCGAGAAAGCGACTGCAAAAAAGATACTGGTCATTACACAGTTCACTTATAGTGTCTGATTTATTGGCATTTGACTGCCTGTCACAATGATACTCATCCGAATTCAGATAAGGGCAGCTCATCGTATAAACTTCTTCCTTTTTTTATGCCCTGTTGGGCGGCTCCATTTCGTTGCCGGCTGTTATTCCTTCAACCAACCTGCAGAGAATCTATCGGACGGAAAGAGAGTAAACATGAGACTTTCTCACAGAACACCTGTGATATTAGCTGTTATTTAAGGTTATAGGACCATGATATCTGTTTTTCAGGTCAAATGAGATGTTGATTAATATCAGATTAAAATTGTAAGTTCTTTTTTTATATGAAGTAAGGTGAATTCTGTTAAGTTAAGTTGTTATTTGTAGAGCAAGTGTAAAAAAAAACGGAAATAATTCAGGGTTGATAAAGTTATAGGACTATGAAAAGTGTATGTTCTCAAAAAGGAGTAATGGAGGATGGAAAGGGGTTTACTCATGGTTGGTTATATGCAAGTCTTATAACATTGTATGATATTGTAGGAGATGTGCCTGACAAAAGAGAACAGGCCAGGCGAAGAGCCTGACCTGTTGTTTTAACTGGAAAAAAGGGGTCATCATTTTTGGCTATTGTCTGGTAATAGTTTGCTTTTGAGGAATTTGCCGGTGTAGCTTTCTGGTATCTGGCATATTTCTTCGGGCGTACCAGTGGCGACGATAAAACCACCCTGGTCACCGCCTTCGGGTCCGAGGTCAATAATATGATCTGCGACTTTAATGACATCGAGATTATGTTCAATAACCACTACAGTATTGCCTTTATCGACTAAGCGGTTAAGCACATTGAGCAGGTTGTGTATGTCTGCCATATGCAGGCCGGTCGTAGGCTCATCGAGAATGTAGAAGGTATGTCCGGTACTATTTCTGCCCAGTTCCGCGGCGAGTTTAACGCGTTGAGCTTCGCCACCCGAAAGAGTGGTTGAGGCCTGTCCCAGGGCGATATAGCTGAGTCCGACATCATAGAGGGCGCGGAGCATTTGTTTTATTTTGGGGAAACTATCGAAGAATTCGAGAGAATCGGCAACCGACATATTGAGAACATCGGCAATGCTCATACCTCGATATTTAATGTCGAGAGTTTCGCGATTATAGCGAGTGCCCTTGCACTGTTCGCACTCGACATAGACATCTGGTAAGAAGTGCATTTCTATTTTTTTTGTGCCTTGTCCCTGGCAATACTCGCAGCGACCGCCTTTGACATTGAAGCTGAACCGGCCGGGGTTATAGCCGCGAATGCGAGCGTCGCGTGTTTTGCTGAATAGCTGGCGTATGAGGTCGAAAACGCCGGTGTAGGTAGCCGGGTTAGAACGGGGCGTACGGCCGATAGGGCTCTGGTCGATCTGTATAACCTTATCGACGCGGTTCATACCGACGAGTTTTTTGAACTTGCCGGGCTTATCGTGGCTGTTATAGAGTTTTCTCATCATGGCCGGGAGCAGGACTTGACGAACCAGCGAGCTTTTGCCTGACCCGCTTACGCCGGTGACGCAAATGAAGGTTTCGAGAGGGAAAACTACCTCAATATTTTTGAGATTGTTCTGCTCAACGCCTTTAACTGAAACGGAGAATTTAGGGTTAACCTTGCGGCGTTTTTCTGGTAGTTTAATCTGGCGGATACCAGCGAGATATTGGCCAGTAATTGAGCGTTCGGCGACCTTGATATCATCGATCGTACCTTGAGCTACTATCTGACCGCCGCGATGTCCGGCACCTGGTCCAACATCTATAATATGGTCAGCAGCGAACATGGTATCTTCATCATGTTCAACGACCAGAACAGAGTTACCCAGATCAGCGAGGTTACGCATGGTATGAATGAGTTTTTCATTATCTCGCTGATGTAAGCCGATGGAGGGTTCGTCAAGTACATAGCAAACACCGACGAGTGCCGAACCAACCTGGGTAGCAAGTCTGATGCGTTGTGCTTCACCGCCGGAGAGCGTACCGCTGCGTCTGCTGAGTGTGAGGTAGTCGAGTCCGACATTGGAGAGGAATTTAAGGCGATTGCGAACTTCTTTAAGAATGGGTTCGGCAATGGTAGCGGCTTCATTCGAGAAATTAAGGTTGTCAAAAAATTCTCTGGCCTGAGATATGCTCATCTGGACGATATCATTGATATTTTTGCCATTAATAAAAACAGCGAGCGATTCTGGTCTCAGTCTGGCACCATTACAGTCCTGACAGGGTTGTTCAGACATATAGCCATGTAATCTGGCCTTGACAAATTCGCTATCGGTAGTTTTGAAGCGGCGCATGAGGTTAGGTATAACACCTTCAAACTCAGGCCCTTTCTTTTTATTCTCGTCTGTACCGTACATGAGAATATTTTGGATATTTTTGGGTATGCTCTTATAAGGGGTACTGGGGCTTACATCAAATTCAGAGCAGAATGTGCGAATGAGGCGATTATAGAATATGTTCATGCGTTTACCGCCTTTACGCCAGGCATCAATCGCGCCATCTTCTAAAGAGAGCTCGTCATCAGGGACAATCAGGTCCGGGTCGAATTCCTGGATCGTACCCAGGCCATCGCAACTGCGGCAGGCACCATAGGGGTTATTGAAGCTGAAGCAGCGGGGCGATAATTCGGGCATGGCCGCTTCGGGGTGGTCGATACAGGCGAATTTTGAGCTGTAAAAATGCTCCTGCCAGTTATTGTCTTTATCTTCTTTGAGTATTAATACTGTGCCATCGCTTTGTTTGATGGCCAGTTCGACTGAATCGGCAATGCGACCGCGGATAGAGTCTTTTACTACCAGGCGGTCGATAACTGCTTCGATAGTATGGGCAACGGTCTTTTTCAGTTCGGGCGCGTCTTTAAGTTCACAGATTACACCGTCGATGCGGGCCCTGACAAAGCCATCACGCTGGATACGGGCGAGTACCTCTGCGTGTTCACCTTTCTGGCCGGAGACCAGGGGGGCGCAGATGTATATTTTTTTTCCGGCATCATTACTAATGAGGTCGTCCACGATCTTCCCGGCATGTTGGCTTTCTATGGGCCTGCCACATATATAACAGTGCGGCTTACCGACCCGGGCAAAGAGCAGACGGAAATAGTCGTACAATTCGGTGGTAGTGGCGACAGTGGAGCGAGGGTTACGGCCACCGCTGCGCTGTTCAATGGAAATAGTTGGCGGCAGGCCCTCAATGCTCTCGACATCAGGCTTTTGCATCTGTTCGAGGAACTGACGGGCGTAAGCCGAGAGCGACTCGACATATTTTCGCTGACCTTCAGCGAAAATGGTATCAAAAGCCAGCGAGCTTTTGCCAGAGCCGCTCAGCCCGGTAATAACAACGAGCTTATCGCGTGGTATATCAACATCAACAGATTTAAGGTTATGTTCCTTAGCTCCTCTTACTTTAATATATTTATTAGCCATGCATTTTTCCGGTTTGATATATCTAGTTCTCTCTGTGTCTATTAATAGCAATTTGCCAATGATAACATGAAAAAGGCATTTGCGGAAGCGAAAAAGGGGTGAGGTGGTCGGGTTTTGGCCTTAAGTATTTATATTGTAAATGTTTGTATTAGTGCGGTAATTTGCTCTGAATTTAGCCACTTGCCGGTATTTGCAGTTTTTACTTGATTGTTTTTGACAGTAATGTTTCAAATTCGTTATAATAGGGACATTGAGAATAAGGGTATTTTCAACGATTACGAAAGGGTTAGTATGGATAGTAAATCATCATTGGCGGTTTTTGAAAACCGTGAGATTCGCAGAGTTTATGACGAAAAGGCGGGAAAATGGTATTTTTCGGTGGTTGACATAATTGCGG
>JAFGDI010000112.1 GCA_016932145.1 Sedimentisphaerales bacterium | reverse complement strand
TTAATGTACCAGTCGCCGCTTTCCACAAATATACTTATGCCCTCATGGGCCAGATACCAGCGTATGTTCTCAAAATCTGCGTCGCAATCAGGAGTCTCGATCGGTAAGGCGATATAGCGACAGCACAAACCGGCACATTTCTCACATAAACTCTTTCTCAAATAAACCTCTCTTAGCATTTATCTGCTTTGCTGGCGGTAGCTTATAGCATTTTCCCTATTTTCATACCCAAATACAGGACCGGCAGGGAGACAACCGTGCTGATTAGTACATTTGCCGCCGCCAAGGCAAATTTGCCATCTATCATATAGCTGACACTCTCGAAAGTATAAGTGGAAAAGGTCGTAAATGCACCTAAAAAACCCGTTAAAATAAAAAGTCGAACCGCATCTGTGGTCTCAGCTCGATTATGGATTACCGAAAAGAAAAGACCAAATAGCAGACATCCAACCAGATTTACCAGAATCGTACCCACCTTAAATCGGCTATCAACCAGCATATTCACCAGGCCGGTAAGGCCAAAACGACACAAAGCACCTATTACTCCCCCCCCTGCAACCGCCAGAATATTCAATAACATATTAACCTCTGTTCGAGTTCTATAATTACCTGTTCTTATTTTGTATTGTCTCAATTGCCCACAATGGCAGATTCAGCAGCCACTGTTCCTGTTTATAGTCAGTCATTGATGTGCGTACCGCCAGTTGCGGACTGAACTTTTCACAATATGTTTTAAGGCTCTTGGCCTTCAGATTCAACTCGGCCTTAACCTCGATCGGTACTATCTCTGCTCCAATATCGATCAGAAAATCAACTTCCGCATTACCGCCATCATTAGACCAGTAATAACAGTTGATATCTTTCATAGCCTTGAGCTGCTGCAAAACGAACTGTTCGGTCAGAGCGCCTTTAAACTCCCTGAATAGTTCATTACCACTGAGCAGCACTTCTGAACCAAGTCCGGTCATACAGGCCAGCAAACCGACATCCAGCAGATAAAGCTTGAATGCTCTCTTATCCTCATAGGCTTTCAGAGGCAAACTGGCTGTTGTTACCCGATGAACTTTATGGATCAGCCCGCAGTCTGCCAGCCAGAGCATTGCAAGTTCATAATCTCTGGCTCGGGCACCCTCTTTTACATGGCCGTAAACAAATTTCTTATTCTCTCTGGCAAGCGATGATGGAATACTATTCCAGAGCATACGAATTCGCGGCACAACCTCGTTTGGAGCATGTTTAGAAAAATCCAGCTCATAGGCTGTCAATATCCGCCTATGTATTTCACGCACTTCGTTAAGGTCACGCATCTGGACATAACTGGCAACTGCTTCGGGCATACCGCCAATGAAATAATAACTCTTGAGCAAGTCTATGTATTCCTGCTTGAATGTGCCGGCCATCTCAAAATCCCCGGCGGTCAGCAGCTCAACAAATCGCTCTTTACCCATCGCCAGCATATATTCGGTAAATGACAGAGGGTGAAGATCAAGAAATTCTACCTTGCCCACCGGAAACGAAGTGCCCTTATGCAAAGCCACACCCATTAACGACCCGGCACAAACTATATCATATTGCGGTCCATTCTCGTGGAAATATTTCAGACTCGTCAGTGCCTGGGGTACTTCCTGTATCTCATCGAAGATAAGCAAAGTGCTACCTGGCTCGATCTTCCGCCCGGCATAAAGCTCCAGACCGGTAATCAGCCTGCCCACCTGCATATCTGCTGAAAACAGCTCTTTCATCGCCAGATTATTATCAAAATTCACATAAACACTGTCTGAATATGCAGTTCTGGCAAATTCCCTCATCAGCCAGGTCTTACCTACCTGACGGGCACCCCGAATTAACAGCGGCTTTTTACCTTTTCGAGACTTCCAGGTACTCATCTGTTCTATTGCGCTGCGATACATTAATTCACCTCAGAACATATCATAACCCATAAAACACATTATTCAATCTATAAATGTGCGCATATCACACATTTTCCCATCGAGTAAGTGGCATATACCGCACATTTTTAGACCGAAAGAGTTTACCATCCCTTATTTCCGTCCAAAATAGCATTATTATCGGTCTAGCCAGTATGTCAGCTTAAACTGATAAAAAACAAATCCCCGCCAAAATATTCACAGGCATATTAACCTCAGTTCGAGTTCTATAATTACCTGTTCGCATTTTCTTTGTCGGGTTCCTTGTCCGGCTCGACCATGAGATATGCCAGCGTCTGCTCCAATATTTCTTTGGCTGCCGGGCCGGCTACTGCTCCGCCGGTATAGCCTAAACCCAAAGAACGATTCGGCTCCCGAACGGTAACTAAAATACACACTCGGGGATCTGCCGCCGGGGCTCCTGCCAGAAACGAGGCATTCCACTTATTGGTCTCATAACCGCGACGGTCAGCACGCGGAACATTGGCCGTGCCCGTCTTACCAAATGAGGTCCATTTATCCATCTCACTGGTTGTACCAGTTCCCGCCTCCACCGTACGCGTCAGAGCCTTGACCATCTGACTGGCTGTATCAGGCGACACTATCTGTACCGCAGTATCATTCACCTCCAGACCCACATCGCCAAAGACGGGCAATGAAAACCTTCGGAAATTCTCTACTACGCCGCTTTCATTGGTTATACCCGCCGCCACAAAAGGACGCACCAGACGACCGCCATTAGCAAATGAGCAAAAAGCTCGAAGCAATTGCAATGGCGTTACCGATATTCCCTGACCAAACGCCGAACGCGTAAAGGTATAATCCTTATCTGTCCACTTCCTGGGAAAAATACCAACTTCTTCGCCCGGCATATCGATAAAGGTCTTGCGTCCAAAGCCGAATTTACCGATCATCCCATGAAAATAATCCTTGCCCATTGCCAGTGCAACTTTTACAGTACCTATATTACTAGACTTGGCTAATATCTCAGTCACTGATATCCTGCCGAAATAATTCTTATACTCGCCAATACGCCCCATACCCTTAGCCACAAAGGGACGGTCCAGACAATCTATTACCGTATCTACAGTTATCGCTTTCTTATCTACCGCACAAGCCACTGTTATCGGCTTAAATATACTACCTGGCTCAAAGATAAGATTAATCGCATTATTCTTCCGCTGTTCGGTAGAATACTCCCTGGCCTTTCTCAGGTCAAAGGTCGGATAACTCGCACAGGCCAATATCTCGCCGGTATGCGGTTCCATCACCAGACAAATAGCATCTCGGGCCTGAAACTTCTCCACCACTTTTTTCAACGCTGCCTCGGCATAACCCTGAATTACCGCATCTATGGTCAGGGCCAGATTATAACCGTCCCGGGCCGGCTTATTTTCGCCCAGACCAAAAGGGCCTACCGGACGACGCAATACATCCATCGTATATAAGGTACGACCAGGCTCACCCCGCAAATACTTATCATATTGCAATTCCAGTCCTTCCAGACCGTCATTATAAGCGTCTGTAATACCCAATACCGCCGCTGCCAGTGACCCCATCGGATACTCACGGAAAAACTCTCGCCTGACCACTACCCCGCCAACCCCCAGATTACGCACCTGCTCGGCCTGCTCTCGTGTTATATCTCTCTTAACATACATAAACCGCTGGTCTTTGCGATTAATAAAATCATCATAGAGAAATTCACCGTTCAAACCCAATATTGCTGCCATCCGGTCCAGAGGCTCTCGATCACTTGACATCACCTTCGGATCAATAGCCACAGAATAGCCCCGGCGACTGGCCGCCAGAATACGACCCTTACAATCCAGGATCATTCCCCGACGCGCACTTAGCTCTACTATCTTTAACTGCTGCCGCTCGGCACGCTTCTTATACTTGTCATACTCAAAATACTGTAGATAGAAGCATCTGCCGCCAACTGCAATAAAGCCGCAAACAAGCAGGATAAGAAACCACAAACCCGGTATTCTGTTATTCGTAGTATTTGACATGATAAAGGAGAGCTGCAAGCCTTATATTAGATCGATCAAATTGATCGTATTGGAAATTCCCGTTTCTTTCTTTGCCGAACTCTTTTCTGCTACATAGAAAAATGCCATTCGCGTGAACATATCCTTAAATCCGCTGTTAACATATATATTTCGGGCATAGCTGTTCTTAGTATCAACCGCAAGGGTCATTACCCTGAACCCGTCAATCGCACAAAGCGACAAAGCTCGATTGAGCATAACCTTACCCAGACCCTTACCGCGAAATTCTGGCACTACTCCAGTATAAGTCAGCTCTATATTATCGTTTGATATCAGCGGCGAGAGCAAACATAAACCAGCCGGTACTTTATCGATCAACATAAGCGACCAGTATGTGCGGTCAAAACATATAGCCGATGCCTTATAGCTGGCTAACGATTCCTCAGCACTCCGGCACTCACCCAAAAACGAGCAATCGCAACTGTCCTGCCAGGTCTTTTCCACTACCTTAGCAAAAAGCTCATGATTACGCTCACTATATATCTGCCAGTTTACTCGTGGTGGTATTCTCACCACACCTACACGAGCATTGATCTGACGATACATATAGTTCATCTCGGAACCAAAGACAAAGCCTGCCTGACGAGCAAAAGCTATACGCCCGGCATCTTCCGGCTCGATCATTAACTGTAAAAACCTGAACTCCTGACTCGCCCTGACAACCAGATCATGGAAAACTTTTTCCGCCTGTATTAGCGACGACGACGACAAAGAACCAGGATCTGACAAAAAGACAAAGGCACATCCGCCTTCATGCGGCATAAGAAAGCAGGAAAATACTATCTCATCATTTTCGACCACTACCTGCTGACGACTCAGGTCACATTTTCGCTTATCGGCCATAACCGCGAATGATTCCGCCCTTTGCGCAGCAGTAACCGGATCATCATGCGCCTCGCGGAGCAGAACGGTCAGTGACTTGCGAACCTCAT
>JAFGDI010000111.1 GCA_016932145.1 Sedimentisphaerales bacterium | reverse complement strand
TTATATTCTGGCCAAACAGTTCGATTGTGCCGTTGTCAGGAGCGTGCGAGCCAATGAGATGTCGCAACAGTGTGCTTTTGCCGCAGCCGCTGCCGCCCATGATAACCATTATTTCGCCGGGGTATATTTCCAGATTAAGATCGTCAAGTACCTTTTGCTCACCGAAGCTGCATGAAAGGTTGCTGACGCGTATAACCGGGTCGGTACTGTTGTATTGTCGTTTACATTGTGTTACCAATTCTTAGCCTCAGAGAATTAAAGGGGTGCGTCCCCTTTAATTACTTTTATTTATTTTGGTTGTTACCCCAATACGCCATAGGCGAAAAATATTATTGTGAATATTGCCGCAGCAACGATTACTGCAACTACGCTGTAAACTACGGTAAGGGTGGTTGCCTGGCCTACGCCCTGACTGCCTTGCCAGGGTTTTACATTTAGTCCCATATAGCAGGCGATGAGTCCGATGAGCATGCCGTATATGCCGGCTTTAATAAGGCCGCTAACGAACCCGGCGATATCGACCGCCTCTTTGCTCAGTTGAAAATAGATGCCCGGGTCGATGCCCAGTTTAATGCCGGTGAGCATACCTGCTGCGACCATGACGACATCGGCAATGACAGCCAGTAATATGGTCATGATCGTAGTAGCCAGTAATCGAGGTATAACCAGGAACCTTATCGGGTCAAGAGCAGTGGCACGCAAAGCTTCGATCTCTTCGGAAGTTACCATAGTGCCAAGTTCCGCTGCTATGCTGGCACCGGCAAATCCGCTCAGTATAATCGCAGTCATAAGAGGACCAAGTTCGCGCAGGGCGGCAATAGCGTTAATGGTTGCGATCTGGTCGCCCTGTCCAAACTCGCTGAGCTTAGGATACATCTGTAAGGGCATAATTACGCCGATAGCTATCTGGATAAGAATGACGATTGGAATGGCCTTAACGCCAACCCGAACCATCTGGGACAGCAGCGAGCCAAAGCTGATCTTTGCTCCGCCGGCGGTGACGCTTTTGGCAACAATTGAACAAGCATGGCCAAGCAGTCTGGTTATACCACCCAGCATGACAAACATATCTGCTGACCTGGTAAGTAAACCATAGCCCGGCGTATAATTGTAACTCTTATTCTTATTGTTCTCAGTTATATTCACAATACTTATTTTGTAATTGTTTATGTTAAAATTAAATTAAAGGGGTCCGTCCCCTTTAATTATCTCAGAGACGATTCTACATTGTCATAAATATCAAAGAGGCTTTCTATTCTGGCGATCTCGAATACGCCTTTAACTCGCTTATTCATTGCTGCGAGTTTTAGTGTGCACATTTTTCTTTTTGACATTTTCAGAGCTTCGATCAATATTGCCAGTCCGCTGGAGTCCATACATTCAACTTCAGTCAGGTCAATGATAATAGTCTTGGGTGGGTCAACTAATATGTCCATCATCTGCTGTCGCAGATCTTTGGAACAGCTCATATCAAAAGATCCTTGCAGTTCCACAACGACACCATCATTAACGGTGCGAACTCCCTTAATTACTTTTTCTCGCCCAGTAAACATAATTATCCTTCATGTTCGTATCATTCAATATTTAGAATTAAAGGGGTCTGTCCCCTTAATTGTCTTTTGTGTTCGTATCGCACAATATTAAAAAAGTCTAGCAGTATTTTATCATGGTGAGTATCATACCGACGGAATCGGCTTTTTTAAATTCGACCAGGTCCATAAGCGAGCGCATAATATGCACGCCGAGTCCTCCGGGTCTTATATCGTCCAGGTCCCGGCCGCAGATCTGGCAGGGCTCAACCTGATTACCAAAGTCTCTCATAGTTATTTTAATACCATCAGGCTCAGATAATTTCTCCAAAGTAAGTATGACTTTTTCATCCTGACATTTTTCTTTGTAGCCATGTCTGATTATATTAGTAAAAGCTTCTGTAACTGCCAGAGTTATATTATCGACCTTATCCTGACAGAATCCAGCAGCAAGAGCCGCCTTTGCTGTTGCCGCTCTTAAATTGGCCAGCTCGCAAGGGCAAGCCGGTAATTCCAGTTGAATTTTTCTTTCAGTTGCTCTTTCCATATTACTCCTGCTGCTGAAGAGTTAGCCTTTCTCTTTCTGAGAGCCATAGCTGCCATTTTCTGATTGCGGCCCGTCTTGAGTCGCTACTATGTTGATAATGGTAGCCATTATCAGTGCCGGTGAGTTCTTTGAGTGAGCTGATCGCATAAAATCTTACTGCCGGGTCTTCATCTGCCAGCAGCTCTATCTGGCGTGCGAGATAGTCAGTATTGTTCTCGTGGGCAACCTTATGCAGGGCAACCGCCCTGAACGCCGGGTGCTGACTGTCGAGGTCAGCTATGTCTGCCTGATCGACCCTGCTGCTACAGCCGGTACAGCTGATACAGCATACCAGGCTGATGGCGGCACCGGCCAGAACTCGCAATAGCTTACTAATTGTATAACTAATTGACAAAAGGTAATTTACCTGACTTTCACCTTAATTATGTCCTTCATACTTATAATAGTTTGATACAAATATAATTTCGGCAGGAAATGGGTCTGATTTTACCGGATTTATTTAAATATAAGTTAAATGCTCAGTAGAAAAAACAATTTGAGTTTTGGTCTGGTTATACGCTAGAATGATATGGGTAATGACAGATGAACCAAAAAGATAAGAGGAAGCATACAATGGCACAAATATTTAATGATAATGCAGTTACCACCGGCAATACTCCTTTGGTGAAGATAAACAATATATCATCAGGCAAGGCAGTGATATTGGGCAAGGTCGAGAGTCGTAACCCGGCATTTTCGGTTAAGTGTCGCATTGGTGTTGCCATGATCGAGTATGCAATAGAAAAAGGTCTGCTCAAGCCCGGGATGGAGATAATTGAGCCGACCAGTGGCAATACGGGTATTGCACTGGCATTTGCCGGGGCGGCCAGGGGTTATAAGGTTAATCTTACTATGCCTGAAACTATGAGTATAGAAAGGCGCAAGGTGCTGGTAGCACTGGGTGCAAATCTCATTCTGACCGATGGCTCATTGGGTATGGCAGGTGCGATAAATAAAGCTGATGAGATTGCAAAGGCTGAGCCGAAAAGGTTTTATATGCCGCAGCAGTTTAAGAATCCTGCAAACCCGGCGATACATCGCAAGACCACCGGCCCGGAAATATTCCGCGATACCGATGGCAAAGTTGATGTTATAGTAGCAGGCGTGGGAACTGGTGGTACCATTTCCGGCATAGCGAATTATTTGAAGAAGGATAAGGGCCTGCCAGTTATGGTGGTGGCCGTTGAGCCTGAGGCTTCGCCGGTGATAACGCAAAAACTGGCAGGAAAAGACATAATTCCCGGCCCGCATAAGATACAGGGTATTGGAGCAGGCTTTATTCCTGACAATCTGGATATGTCGGTAATAGACCGGGTTGTGCCCGTAAGTGATGAGCAGGCGATGAAAATAGCTCGTGATATGGCCGCTAAGGAGGGTATTTTGGTTGGCATTTCTTCAGGTGCTGCTATGGCAGTGGCGTTAAAACTGGAATCAGAGCCGGAATTTGCCGGTAAGAATATAGTGGTAATACTGCCCGACAGCGGCGAGAGATACCTGTCCACGCCGCTTTATGCCGGGGTTGTCTGAGACGGCCGATATAATTCCTCCCCTCGAGCAAAGCATTTATGTGCCTTCAATATGCGTTGAATAATACGCCTCAAGTACCAAAGCTCTTTGCCCCATAGCCCGTGTCGCAATATGTCGCAATACTGTGTCGCAATATGTCGCAATACTGTGTCGCAATATGTCGCAATAC
>JAFGDI010000110.1 GCA_016932145.1 Sedimentisphaerales bacterium | reverse complement strand
CTGGCAGTAAAAGAACAGCCCGACCTGATAATCTCGGACTATAATATGCCGGGCCTGTCTGGTCTGGAACTATGCGGAAAACTCAATAGCAATATCTGCACTAAAGACATACCCGTTATTATGCTGACCTCGCACCGATTCGAATTATCGCCGGAAAAGATCGCTACAGCCGGCATAGTTAAGTGCATGGATAAACCTTTCAGCCCCAGGGAATTACTTGAAGAAGTAGAAACCTTAACCGAAAAACTCATACCGGCAATTGCATAATGGCACAATATGATTGCGAACAAAACCCAGATAAGCACCGGCAGAAGCTAAAAATCAAAGCTGCTGACACAATACCTGAACAGAAATTTCAGGAGCAGACAATAGCTTCTCTGCAAGGCCAGCTAAGAGTAAAAGAGCAGGAAAATGAACAACTGGCCGCAGCTCTGGAACGAAGTTTTGAAGAGAGCAATCTACTGCACACTCTGGGAGATATTACCCGGCTGGACCAGAAACCAACAGAATATCTGAAAACTATATGTAAAGACCTCCTGGAAGTACTTGCCTGTGAGCAGGTAATGATATACTGGCATGAAGCTCCTGCCCAAGCCACCGAAGTACAAGCCCGGCCAGCGATTTTTCAAGAGGGGAGGTATCTGCTGGCCGGCATCACTTCAGAGGCTCTCTGGCAGACAGCCTGCACAGCGAGCGTTGATAACAGACAATTCGTTATAGATAATGACTATAGCAATAATAACCCGCAAGGCAAACAGATCAGGAACTTTATCCTCACGCCCATAATAGCAAATAATATGCTCCTGGGTGCGATAGTTGCCCTGAACAAGAACGACAGCCGGGGGTTTAGCAATCTGGAGGCAAGACTCACCCGTTCAGTGGTTAATAAGTTATCAATAAGTTACGAGAACCAAAGCCTTTATATCAGACAGCGAGAACTAATGCTCGGCACACTCTGTGCTCTGGTTAGAAGTATTGACGCAAAAGACCCCTACACTTGCGGACATTCTGAAAGAGTAGCGGGCATCTGCCGGTTTTTGGCAGAAAAAATGGAGCTCAGCGAAACTGAAATAGAAAATGCATACATGGCCGGACTGTTGCATGACATTGGCAAAATCGGTGTCCGCGGCTCAACCCTGAGAAAAGATCAACGCCTGACCGATGAGGAATTCGATGAGATCAAAAAACACCCGGAAATCGGAGCTGGCATTCTCAATGGCATCAAGCAGATATCCGAGGTGGTAAGCGGCGTAATGACACATCATGAACGCTATGATGGCAAGGGCTACCCCTTTGGTCTCAGTAGTAATAACATACCACTTATAGGACGCATCGTAAATATTGCCGATACTTTTGATGCCATGATCAGCTCACGCCCCTATCGCAAGTCATTGCCCGTTAATGAAGTCTTATATGAAATATCCAGGTTCAGCGGCACGCAATTTGACCCGATGATCGCTGAGGTATTATTAAAATGCGACCTGGACGAATTGCTTAACCGCATTATCAACACTGAAAACGGCATTAAACTGGGCAATGAACCTAAAGGCAGCTTGAGGACCAAAGCCAGTCAGATACTCAATATGCCTGTTGCCCAAATGCTCAAAGAGTCAGAAAATATCGATTGTAATGATTATGCAGATTTATTCTGAAAATATATAAAATCACATGATACCGGCCAGTTAAGTATCACATAAATATTTCCGATACTTATGAGCAGGTAGCTAAAGAAACAAATTATAGTTGCTGAAAAATAGCTGTGACATAACAGGAGTATAAAAACATGACAACTGAAACGGTACAAATTAACCCTACTATTATAAAGGCTTTTGTACATTCAACAAAAAATGTGCTGTCAACTATGGCAAACACCCAATGCACTATAGGCAAGCCTTATCTTAAAGAGAAAAACACCTCTCATTATGATGTTTCAGGTATTGTCGGCTTCACCGGCGAGATCATTGGTTCAGTTGTTATCAGCTTTACTTCTGAAATGGCAATAAAGCTGGTTGAACAGTTTACCGGTGAAAACTATACCGCAGACTCCGACTATTTCGCCGATGCAGTTGGCGAACTATCAAATATGATCGCCGGTAATGCCAAGTCAGAATTCGGACTTACCGCCGGGATTAGTATCCCCAGTGTGATTATCGGAACAAACCATAGCGTTGCCAGGATGAGCGATGTACCGTGTGTAGTTATACCATGCGAAACACCATACGGAAAAATGGCAGTTGAAGTAAATGTTAAATGTGTTGGCTAACAGCACGATCAGATAGATTCAGGGAAAGGAAAAAGCTATGAAGTTTTTACTTGTCGATGATTCTCGAACCATGAGAAATATATGGAAAAAAGTTGTATCAAGTATCGCTGGTACTGAGGTATTTGAAGCCGGCGACGGTCTCGAAGGACTCAAGCAGATAACAGAGAACGGGCCTTTTGATGTAATGCTCGTTGACTGGAATATGCCCAATATGGACGGTCTTACCATGGTAACCAAAGTACGCGAAACTGATAAGAAATCAATTATTATCATGTGTACCACTGAAGCAGAAAAACCCAGGATCATTGAGGCCATTAAAGCCGGTGTTAACAATTATGTCGTTAAACCGTTCACTCCTGATACCTTACTTACAAAGATAGATGATACGCTCAAAAAAGCTGGAGTAGGCCAACCGGCATAAAAGTAGTGCTATTTACGGCATTATCTATCTGAGCACCCAGAATTCTCCGGGGGGAAGCGATGCCTTTAACTGCCAGTAAAAAATTTAAGATCGCCATCTCACAAGATCAGATGACCGCTACGCTCTCTATCAACGGGGATTCCCTGCCCGCTGATGTCACTATCGAAAGTCTGACCAATGAGCTTAATGATCTCAAATTAAAGATATCAGAAAAAGGCAAAGTCGCCATACAGACTTTCGTCTCAGATATTCAGAAAAAGAAAATACCTGAGGCTATTGTTATTGCTACT
>JAFGDI010000109.1 GCA_016932145.1 Sedimentisphaerales bacterium | reverse complement strand
GGTATTAATAAAAAAAAAGGTAACCATTCACACGGTTACCTTTTAATTTGTAGTAGTCTTATTCGCTGTCTTTTTCTTTGGCTTCGCCCTGTGCTAAGGGCTTCATCTGGGGGAAGAGTATCACATCGCGGATGCTTACGCTATTGGTCATGAGCATGACCAGACGATCGACACCAAATCCAAGTCCGCCGGCTGGCGGCATGCCGTAGCGAAGTGCCTCGACGAAATCATCGTCCATCTGGGCTTCGCTTTCTTCCAGCCCTTTGAGCTGGTGCATGAAGTTTTCTTCCTGGATCGCCGGGTCATTAAGCTCGGTATAGGCATTGGCTATTTCCATCTTGTTAATGAACATTTCAAAGCGTTCGGCGATATTCGGGTCAGAAGCCTTACGGCGTGTCAGTACGCACATTTCGGCAGGGTAATCGATAACGAAGGTCGGGTTAATGAGGTGGTGTTCGACGAAATGTTCGAATACCTCGTTGATAACGACAATATCGTCCATTTTGGCCTCTTCCACCCCGATCTTACGGGCTGCAGCGCGAACCCCGGCAATATCATCGATCTTGCAGGGGCAGTGGTCATTGAACAGGTCAGCGTATTTAGCCCGTCGCCATGGTCTGGTATAATCGATCATCTGGCCGTTGAATTCCAGCTTCATATCCGGGCTGCGTTTTTCGACCAGCATACAGACGATGTCTTCCATAGTTTCCATCATGACATTGTAATCGGCATAAGCCTGATATAGCTCGCACATGGTGAACTCTGGGTTATGCCTGGTACTGATTCCTTCATTACGGAAGTTGCGGTTAATTTCAAATACCCGCTCCATACCGCCGACCAGTAGCCGCTTCAAATACAGCTCCGGTGCGATACGCAGGAAAAGCTGAAGATCCAGAGTGTTATGATGTGTCACGAACGGCCGGGCGGCAGCACCGCCTGCGATCGGCTGCATCATGGGTGTCTCGACCTCGAGGAAGCCCTTACTACCCAGCAAGGCGCGGATATCAGCCAGGATACGGCTGCGCTCTTTGAAAGTGGCCATTACCTCTGGATTAGCAAACAGGTCAACATATCGCTGGCGATAGCGGCGTTCGACATCGGTGAGTCCGTGGAACTTTTCTGGCGGTGGTACGGTAGCCTTGCACAGCAGGGTAAGTTCGGTAACCCAGATGGTAACTTCGCCGGTCTTGGTCTTGCCGAGCTGACCTTTTACACCGACTATGTCGCCTAAGTCCAGGAGTTTGGCCAGCTCCCATTGCTTTTCACCGAGCATTTTCTTGCTCATACCGATCTGGATCGAGCCATTGGAATCGCGGATCGTTGAGAACATCAGACTGCCCATAGCCCTATGCAGGAGCATGCGCCCGGCAGTACAAACCATCTGCTCTTCATTATTCGGATCATATTTAGCCGCTACTGCCACTGTTGACTCAGTTCCCGGATAATAACCGCCAAACGGGTCAAAACCCAGAGCCTTTATCTTCTCTATCTTCTCAAGTCGTACCTGTTCATATTCGCTGATAATTCTGTTGTTCTTCATTTTGTTTTTGAGTTTCCAAAAGTAACTAGTTTTAAGGGAGAGTAATAAGAAATAAGAAATAAGAAATAAGCTTTCGTGTTGGCCTTGAGGCCAGCGGCTGTTTTAAAGCTTCGCAGCACTAAAAATAGTATAGTTTGTATAGTCCTTATTGTTGCGAAGCCATAAAACAAGGTCGCAAGGCGACACCGGAGCTTATTTCTTGTTACTTATTTCTTGTTACTTTCCTGTTTCAATATCCAAAATCTCTTTTTATCGCCTCAAAGTCATTGGGGTCGTGTTCTTCCAGGTGTTTGAGGTATTTCTGGTAATTTTCCTCTGCCTGATTTTGCAGGCCCAGCAGGAAAGACACTATCAGCCCGACTATTATTGATAGCAGGGCGGTAGTGAACCATTCGCTGTCAAATTCCCGATGCATCAGGGTTAGCAACGAATGGTCTATTATAGCATAAGCGGTCATTATTGCTATTGTCCAGCAGAAAATATAGCGGTTAACCATGAATTTATTGCCGGGGCTGAGTGTCCGCCACCACATAACGGTAAGCAGGCAGTATCCGCCCATATAGCCTAATATCTTCAAGGGAGCAAGATCCTCAGGCAGTTCGATAAGATGCCTGGAAGTTGGCCAGTGAGAAAGTACAAAAAGTACCGTACCAGCCAGAAATATCCAGTGTATAAGCCGGTGGACCAGAAAGACGATTATCATAGCCGAGATGAGTCCCATGCAGTTGAATATGAAATCAGCCGGGTCGGTACTGCGTCCGACAAAATGCTGGGTCAGCTCATCGAAAATGCCGTAACCGATCAGGGCGATCAGTACCAGCCAGGTTCGTTTCTGTCTGAGGCTGGGCCTGACATTGCGATAATAGGCCAGACAAAAGGTAATACCCAGTCCCAGATAGGCCAGATAATGCATGGTCTTATCGGCCCCGATGACCTTCACTTGCGGCAGTTTATGGCCGGGCAGATGTGTCAGCGTGAACATGAACAGCCAATATGCTGCCAATGCCAGCCAGGGAGCGGCGATGGTCAGCAGTTTATGAAATCTGCAAATAGTCTGAAATGCCGGACCGAAGCTCATAGTGGCTGGCCATCTCCTGTCTTATCGCTGCAAAGGTCATCCGCAATCGTATTATTGACCCCGTCCCGGTTCGTTATGTCACTTGATGCTATTTCCGTTATTTCGCATGATTCTTCTTCGGCAGGCAGGGTGTCATTAAGGTCAGGCTTAAGCTCTGGCTGAGTCTGGCCGATAAGATTGTCGCCGGCCTCCATAGCTATTACTTCCAGACATAAGGCCTGATAGTCTTCAGCGCCATTACTGGCATTTTCATATTCAAATATGGTCTGGCCGTAGCTGGGCGATTCAGCCAGCTTGACATTGCGTCGAATGCGAGTATCAAATATGCGGGCTTTTTGCCAGGGAGAAGACTCCTGACGATGGCCCAGAACAAAGCTCTCGATCTCTTTTACCACTTCATTGGACAAGCTCAGGCGGCTGTCGAACATACAAAACAATATGCCGCTGACCGTAAGAGTCGGATTTATGCGTCTTTGAACCAGGGTTACCGATTCGAGTAACTGGCTAAGCCCTTGCAACGAGAGGAAATGCGGCTGCATGGGTATGAATATCTCCCGGGCCGCCCCCAGAGCATTGAGAGTCAGCATACCCAGAGACGGCGGACAGTCGATAAGGACATAATCAACCGGCTCATTATAATCGGTTATTGCATCACGCAGTATAGTCTCGCGACCTACTACTGATACCAGCTCCTGTTCGGCGGCGGTAAGGTTTATGCCTGAGCCCAGCAGTCGGATATTTTCTCTGATATCGACCAGGCACTCGCTGAGTTTTTTATTCTGACAGAGTAGTTCATAGCTCGAAAGTTGCAGGTCAAAGGGAGAAACTCCCAAAAAGGTGGTCAGATGGGCCTGTGGGTCCAGGTCGATAAGTATGACCTTTCGCCCCTGTCGGGCCAGAGCCGCTGCCAGATTTACTGTGCTGGTGGTCTTACCCACTCCGCCTTTTTGATTTGTAAT
>JAFGDI010000108.1 GCA_016932145.1 Sedimentisphaerales bacterium | reverse complement strand
CTGCGCTGGCGACAATAGGGTTAAAGACCATAGCATATATGCTTACCGGGTCAGTTGGCCTGCTGTCAGATGCGGCAGAATCAGTAGTAAATCTGATCGGAGCAATAATGGCCCTGTGCATGTTACAGATAGCGTCGCGTCCGGCGGATAAGGAGCACCCTTTTGGCCATAGCAAGGCGGAATATTTTTCCAGTATAACAGAAGGCGTGCTCATATTAGTAGCGGCAGGTGCGATAGGCATAACAGCAGTCAACCGCTTAATATCACCCCGACCACTGGAAATACCATTTATCGGTCTGGCAGTGTCAGTTATAGCCTCTGTAATTAATCTGGTGGTAGCGCAAATACTGGCTCGTGCTGGCCAAAGACATAATTCGATCACGCTGGAGGCCGATGCCAGGCATCTCATGACGGATGTATGGACCTCAGCGGGAGTTATCGCCGGTGTATTTATTGTAGGACTCTCAGGTTATCATATACTAGACCCGGCGATAGCAATACTGGTCTCAGCAAATATATTAAGAATGGGCTTTAACCTGGTGCGTCGCTCAGTTGATGGTCTGATGGACACCAGTCTGGAAGCTAAAGATATGACTTTGCTTGATGAGGTATTAGAGAAATATCGCGGTCATGGTATTGAGTTTCACGCCTTAAAGACCAGGCAATCAGCCGGTCGCTGTTATATAAGTGTGCATGTCTTAGTGCCGGGCGATTGGAGTGTGCATAAAGCTCATCATCTGGTTGAAAAGATAGAGATCGATGTAAGAAAAGCCCTGCCCTGCGCCAATATAATAACCCACCTGGAACCAATCGAAGATATCATTTCGTATCCAGACAGTGTAACCGAGCATTAAAATGGCAGGCCCAAAACAATTTCTGCTCTGTCACATCTCTGATTAATATTAATTTTGAAAAAAATATGTGTGTCTGCCAACCACACTTTACCCCCTTGACGCAACCTCAGGGACGATTATCTTATTAATATGTCATCTGGGCCTGCCATTTTGGTTTTGGAGTAGCAAGTCGAAGGTTGTCACAAGAGGCTATAGCAGCTAAAATGAAGAGATACAGGAAGCGATAGCATATACGCAGAAGTAACAGGCCCCCACCGGGTCTCATTGGCATTGCCCGTCAATGCTTTGCACAATACAAATTGTTTTCAAAAAACTATCCACTGAAAACGAATGCATATATGTACGCTATAAACTTTTCGCTGTTTTATGCAGTGTAATGCTTATTAACCTTCTAACCAAAGGAGCATACACATGAGCTATAGAAGAATTATGGCTATAGGAATCGACGGGGGAACCTGGCAAATATTCGATCACATGATCGAAAAGGGTGTGATGCCATGTCTGGCCCGATTAAAAGAAGAAGGCCGAAGCGGGATATTAAAATCAACAGATCCGCCTTTGACTCCGCCGGGGTGGGCGAGTTTTATGACAGGGGTTAACCCGGATAAGCACAAGGTACTGGATTTTGAGGAGTTCAGTTTTAGAACTGGTAAAATACAGCCAACAGGTTACCATTCAATAGCGGTCGAGACCATGTGGAAATATCTCAGTGACCGTGGTCATACTGTAATAAGTCTGAATATGCCAGTGACATATCCGCCCCCTGAAGTAAAAGGTGCAGTTGTGAGTGGCTTTGGTTGTCCGGGTATGAACTGCAACTTTACCTGGCCTGCCGCTTTGAAAAATGATATCATAAAGCATATTCCCAAATACGATCTGACTTTATTCTGGAATGGCTCAGAGAGCATGAGCACATTGAGTGAGTTAAAAGAGTCGGTAAGGCAAGTAAAGCTCAGGCATAAAAATGAGCTGGAGCTGACAAATCTGGTAATGTCCAAATATCCTGACTGGCGCTTGATGGCGATACAGATCCATACCTTCGACAGTTTCATGCATCGCGGCCTGCAATACGCCACTGCTGATTATCTTAGTTCACACCCTGAAGTTGCAAAGGAGATATATGATCTTTTTTCTGATATGGACAATTTATTTGCTCGTCTGACAGAATATTGCGACAGTGAACAAGACCTTATAATAGTTGCCAGTGATCATGGCCATACCTTACTGGGCGATTATATAATAGAACCAAATATATTGCTCAAACAGTGGGGCTATCTGTCATGCGGGCAAACAGCCGGTCGCGTTATGTATAAGCTGAAAAAGAATATGAACAAGATACTGAAGTCGGCAAGCAGCAGTAACAACATTGCAGACCAGATGAAGCTGGACCTGAAACACACACGGGCCTTCAGCACATATAGCCATCATCAGGCAAGCGTATGTTTCAATATGAAAAGCCGGTGGAAACATGGCATTGTGGCAGATACAGAGTATAATGCTTTGTACGCTGAGATAAAGAATAAGTTTTTAAACCTGCGTCACCCAGAGACAGGCGAGCAGCTTATCGAAAAGGTCATGTCACCCCAGGAGCTATACGGGCCGCAAGCGGCAAATGATGGTTCGCTGGGTGACCTGATAGTAATCCCGGCGAAGAATTACTTTTTCCGTAACCATGTCAAAGGTGACAAATGGCTTGTCCCCGGTAATCCTGAAAAACTCAAGGGCTTTCACCATAGTGATGGCATGTACCTGTTTAATGGTCGCGGCGTGAAGTCACAGACAACGGCTGATGCGAGAATTGCCGACATGACACCTACTATTTATGCCGCCCTGGGGCTGGCAATTCCTGAAGGGCTGGACGGTAAGGTTCTAAGCGATGCCTTCGAGGATAAGCTGAAGATTACTTTTTCCGGTTCTGTCTCAGAAGTAGAAACCGGCAGTTATATCTTATCACAGCAGGAGCAAAAGAGTCTGGAACGCCATCTGGAAAATATGGGGTATATGTAGTTTCAAGTTTAATCAGACACAGACATCAGAGAAACATATAAAACATAACTGTTCACAGTGTTTATATAAATAGCAAAGATAACTGTGAACTTAATTGTTCAGTAATAAGAAACAAGAAACAAGAAATAAGTTGAGGTAATCCGAAATCCCGAACTAGCATCGGGGCTCATGATTCTCGCTCCGCACGAAGCTGTCTGATTTATATTACAGGCAAAGCCTGCTTAAATACGCCTCGCCGAAGGCGAAACCTGAGCTTATTTCTTATTTCTTCTTCCGTGAACGATTACGCAAAAAAAACGGTTTGAGCTCGATATTTTAATAGTAGATATAATCCTCTATCCTGGTATCTAGCAGTCTGTTAGTTTTGGCTGATAATAGCCGAGCTGGGGCTCGGCGTTCCCAGAGAAGAAAATCCGTGTGAACCGTTAGCATAAAGCGGTTAAAGCAACGGGCCTGTCATAACGAAATGACAGGCCCGTAAATAATCAGACACTACAAAGAGTGGTTTTATTTGGCGTTAGCAGCTCTCAGGTCTGCGGCATCTTGTGCTGTTCCTTTGGTCAAGAGCGAGACGACGACCAGAGTGATAAAGCTAAGTGGAACAGAGATAATCGCCGGGCTTTCCAGAGGGATGATCGCATCGGCAGGGTTGAGCCCATACTTGGCGAACATAGAGGGCGAAAGCAGGATAATAGCCAGCGACGATACCATACCCACCAGAATAGAAGCAACGATACCCGAAGCAGTTGTTTTCTTCCAGAAGAGCATCATAATGATCGCAGGCAGATTAGCAGAAGCGGCAACGGCAAAAGCCCAGCCCACCAGAAAAGAGACATTCATACCTTTAAATGCTATACCAAGAATGATCGCAATTATGCCGACAGAAAAAGCAGCGGCCTTACCGGCAAATACCTTCTGCTTATCGGTCATTTTAACACCGAGGAAATTGTCCATAAAGTCATGGGCAATAGCACCAGAGGCAGCGACTATAAGACCTGACACCGTACCAAGTACCGTAGCAAAGGCAATAGCCGAGATAATAGCGAACAAGAGTGTGCCAAAAGAGTTAGCCAGCAGCGGAGCTGACATATTATCACTTTCGAGATTTATAACATTGTTGGTCATGGCCCCCAGTCCCATATAGAGCGTGAGTATATAGAACAGGCCAATAGAGCCGATAGCGACAATAGTTGACTTGCGGGCACAGGCAGGCGAGGGAACGGTATAGTAGCGAATGAGAATATGAGGTAATGCGGCAGTACCGCAAAACAGGGCAAGCATAAGCGAGGCGAAATCGATGCGCTCGAGGAGAGAGCCTTCAACCTTGAATTTCTGGCCAGGTCTCATCAGGTCAGCACCAGAGGTATAGTTGGGATAATAGACTATAGTCTCACCTGCACCTGTTTTCAAAGGTAATGACTTTTTCCAGCGTTTGATAATAGTATCTTTATCACCGAGAATAGAGAGATATTCAAACACACCCACAGAGCCGGTCTTAACATCAGACTGACCTTTTATCTTTTCGATAGTACCAACACTTCTGAGCTTATTATCAGGCGACTTGGGCTGGCCGTTAATGATTACAGAATCAGCAGCAGTAGTAACCCACTGACATTCTTCGAGAACCGGCTGGTCATCTTTCACATTTTTGAGCCACCAGGAGGTATTACCATCTTTATTAAGAGCAACAAACTTATCATCAACAACCTCTGCTACAGCATAGCTGGCATCGAGAGGGATGATCTTGCCTGACACACTACTAAAGGGAACGGTTTTATAATCATACTCAGGCTCACCAGTGGAAAGGCCGCGATCGATCGTACAGAAAACCAGAATAGCAGAGAAGATAATGAGCAAACCACCTTTAAGGAATTGAACATAGGTGGTAGAAGACATACCGGCAGTAGCTACTATAGTAATAACGATAGCACCAACCAGCACAACGCCAACCCAGTGATCCAGGCCCAACAGCGGCGTGACCAGTACACCAGCCCCAACCATCTGCGGGATAAGATAAAATACTGATACTACCAGAGTGCTGATAGCAGCAACAAGCTGAATACTGCGAGACTTATATTTGCTGTCAAGAGCATCAGTAAAGGTATAGCGGCCGAGCTTTTTCATTGGTTCTGCAACTACAAAGAGAGCTACTACCCACCCGGCAAGATAGCCAATAGAATAGAGAAAGCCATCATAGCCAGCAGTGGCGATCATACCGCAAATGCCCAGAAAAGACGCTGCGGAAAGATAATCACCGGCAAAACTCACACCATTAACGGCCCAGTGGATCTGACCGCCGGCGGCAAAATAGCCGCTGGCACTTTTCGAGCGACGCCCCAGATAAAAACTCAAAAACAATACAAAGCCTACAAAACAGGAAAAAACTACTACTGCTAAGGGCTGTATTTCAGCTAGCATACCCATATATATTCTCCAAAATAATTTATGTTCTAAAATGAGATCAATGAAACCTTAATCAAAAAAAACAGCCAGAAATTGTTGTTATTTCTGGCCTTTGAGCTGGTTTTCTTTTTTGGTACAGAGGAAATTGTAGATGAGAGCCATTATCATAGCCAGCAGAATAAGGCCAAAGCCATAGACGCAGGCCAGATTAAGACCAAAAACAATTTCTTTGGCCATAAGACTGGCATTAACCAGGTTGATTGTGACAAAGCCCACATATACTATTGCATATATGAGGAACATCCAGGCACCTATTACGGTTTTATACCCGGACGATGGGTCGTGATGTTGCTGTTGTGCTGGTTCATGCAGCATGATCTTCTCCTTAACAACTCAAACAAAGAATTTAAAAATAGTTAATTTACCGATATTGAAAAATTAATAGCAATATAAATTAACCTAATTAATAATAATTACAAGACTAATAATATTTTTAACCGGGAAATCAATTTACCAACCACACAAACAAGAACG
>JAFGDI010000107.1 GCA_016932145.1 Sedimentisphaerales bacterium | reverse complement strand
GGGCAGATAAACAATATTTCCAGTTTTCAAGTTGTAACCAATGATAATCCCCATATAACAATAGTCTGTCAGAAAGGCTGGACGCTGGCTTATCAGAATAATATACCGAAGATATTGTATGGCAACTGGCTTAATGGGACATCGTTTGAAATAAACTTTATCAATCAAACGAAATATGGCTACAATCCTGTTCTTGATAATATCAGGATTATACCCGAACCAGCTTCAATGCTTCTTCTTGGTCTGGGCGGTGTGCTGATAAAGAAACGACGCAGGCAGTAACAAAGCAACAAACGCAAGCCGGATTCAACCTCCGGCTTTTTTATTATCCGAGCGAAGCGAGTTGGGCCGCCGGACCTTCCGGCTGGGTGCTGATGAACTACATTCATGCAGTGGAGAATATTTGCCCGAAGATTTTGCTAACAGTCTTGACTTTAACGCCGATGGTCTGGTGAATATGAGGGAGTTTCAGTTTATTGCTCAGTCTTGGCTGGCAGACCCAAATACCAGCGGTGAACCTAACGATGTCTGGAACGAAGACTGTAATCTTGATAACACCGGTTCGAGTTTTGAGCTTATAGATATTGCCGATCTTGCGGTGTTTCTGGAAGATGGCTGGCTCTGGCAGGCCTGCTGGTATGAGCCTTATAACTCTGTTACCGCTACAATGATGGCTACTATGGCAAGGTTACCTGAGCCGGAAATTGAAACATTGTCGTTAAGCAGAGCGAGTTCAGATAATATTACTACTCTGGCAAGAACTACCTCAAAGCTGTTATTTGTTGAAGAATTAGAACCGGAAGAAATTAGTCAATATGCATATATGTCAAACTCTGAGCTGGCCGAATTTGTCAGGGATATAAAAGACCTTAAAGACATGGTTCAATTACAGGCTGATTATAGTGGTGAAGATAGCGAAGATATAACGGAAATTCTGGATTTCTTTGATGGTGTACTGTTAGATGTTAAGAATTACCTGACAGAACAGGAAGAATAGTTTATAATTACCTGCCGTCGTTTGGTATAATGACGGCAGGTAATTACTTGTAAGGAGGAAATATGAAGATTGTTATAAATGTATTCATTGCTTTGTTTTTTGTGTCTTTAGCACAAGCAGGTTATTACGATGCAAGGGGTTACACAAAAGATGGTGCCTTATTGGTTGGTGAATATGGCGTAGCGGTCGAGGTTGACGGCACATCAATATTAACCGTCAATGGGGGTGGGGCAAACAGTATAGATATGAAAGACTTCAGCCATCTGGAAATGTTATCGACATCTTTACCATTAAACAGCACGACAAAAGGTGTCTGGTGGATCGATTTGACTGATTCTAGCTCATTGTCTTTTGATGGTGGTGCAACGAATAATATTGCCATTAGAAAGAATGCAACTGCATGGATAACTGGCGGTCAGATAAATAATATTTCCAGCTATCAAGTAGTCAATGATAATCCTCACATCACAATAGTATGTCAGAAAGACTACCGTTTGGCTTATGAGAATAATATCCCAAAGATATTGTATGGTAACTGGCTTGATGGTACGCCGTTTGAAATCAATTTCATAAATATCAATGGCCTTGAGCCTGTTTTCGATAATATCAAAATCATACCCGAACCAGCTTCAATGCTTCTTCTTGGTCTGGGCGGTCTATTGGTTAGATACAGAATGAAGTAATAACCATTTAACTGGCAAAGTTAAAACCAACTGATGATTTACGACAATATAGCTATCTCACCGTATTGTGGTACAGAGGTCTGCCAGCCGAGGGTTGCGTTTATATGGCTGGCAAAATCACCGGCTACCTGAGCTTCGCCATGAGTCACGAACAAGTGGCGGGGCGGTTGCTTGAGATTACCCAGCCAGCGGGTCAGCTCGTTGCGGTCAGCGTGGGCGCTGAATCCGTTGATTTTTGTTATATCAGCTTTTACCGGGAACATTTCGCCGAAAATACGCACTTCGCTCTGGCCTTCTAATATCTGGCGGCCTAGCGTGCCCTGTGCCTGATAGCCGACAAAGAGTATAGTGTTTTCCGGCCTGCTGATATTATTGGCCAGATGATGTTTTATACGCCCGCCGGTACACATGCCTGAGCCGGAAATTATTATTGCTGTACCGCGTATATGGTTTATCGCCTTGGACTGCCAGGCAGAGTGGATTAGCGACAGGCCCGGTAAGTCAAATGGCGATGTTCCATCCTGAATATGCCTGGTCATGTCCTTATCAAACAGATCCGGGTATTTCTCGAATATTTCCGTTATTTTGACTGCCATGGGACTATCCAGGAATACCAGTAATTGGGGCAGGCACTTTTCCTTCATTAGTTCGTTCAGGTAATATAGCAGGTCCTGCGAGCGTTCTATGGCAAAACTTGGGATTATTACATTGCCGCCTTTTTTACAGGCCAGATTGATAGTGTCGCATAATGATTGCTTAATATCCGGGCTGGTCTTATGAACTTTATCGCCATAAGTTGATTCGCATATTACGAAGTCAGCCTGATCTACAGCTTCCGGGTCATGCAGGATGGGCATGTCCCAGCGGCCAACATCGCCGGAGAATAATATTGTTCTGGTCTGGCCGCTTTGACTTATCCTGATTTGAATGGCCGCAGCTCCCAATATGTGGCCGCCATTATAAAAGACCGCCTCAATTCCCTTGCTGATCTTTATCGTTCTGTGATAATCTGTCGTCTGAAACAGGGACATGCACCCCTGTACATCTTCTATACTGTACAATGCCTGAGGTTCATAGCGGCTCCGGCGATTCTGGCGGGCATGGCGTTTTTTCTTATACTCTGCATCTTCAGTCTGTATCCTGGCCGAATCTGCCATAACTATACGAGCCATATCTGCCGTTGCCTCGGTGCTGTAAACAGTGCCCCTGAATCCGGTTTTGTATAGTCGCGGCAACCGTCCGCAATGGTCCAGATGGGCGTGAGTGAGCAATACGGCATCTATCTTATCTGCCGCTACCGGCAGAGGTTCCCAGTTACGGCTCTTGAGCTGATGTTCCTGATACAGGCCGCAGTCGATAATAATATTCTTGCCGTTAGCATTGAGCAGGTAGCAGGAACCGGTAACATTCTGAGCTGCTCCCAGAAATTGCAGGGTTATTTCCATGTGTTGAACTTTCCGATGGTGATTGTTGGTCAAAAATGATATCAATATGACTGATTATACTATATTCCGATTGTCATGACAAAGACTAATTTAACTGCCTGCCGAGGTGTTTGGTAGTTAGTTGCTAAAAAATACAGAATGTTCCCAAAATTTATATATTTTTATATTTTTTTCGGAAATTTGTTTAATAATGACGCATTAAATATAACTGTTAAGTTATCCTAAAATACTTGATTTTCTGATAGCTACTTAATAAGCTATTAGTTATACACTTTGACTACAGGAAAGGTAATTACATGAAAGTGAAAAGCAATTGCATTAAACTGAACTTCGTTTTATTGATATTGGTTTTTTTATTCATAATATCAGTTCCATCTGTTCGGGCCGATATTATGCCGGGTTATCGGGGACTATCTGCCGGGGCCTTTCCTGAACGGGCTGGCGTTTTGTCGCTGCGTTCACAGGCCGGACACAGCGGAGAGTTCCCCTGGCAGTATATTTCCCTGAAGGATGCCGGAGCTGATGGGGCGGTGGTGTCAAAACCGGGAACTCAGCTTAATGGTGCTATGCCGGCGATTGTCCCCGGCACAGTGCTTAATACGATGGTATTTAATAAGATATACCCAGAGCCGTATTTCGGGCTTAATAATGCCCGGGAAAGTAAGCTCATTCCTGATATAACTGATATTGGCCCGGATCATTATACCGGCTGGTTTTATACGGATTTTGAGCTGGGCAGTGATTATGCCGGTAAGAGGGCGATCATGGAAGTTAAGGGTATTAACTATCGCGCAGAATTATGGCTTAACGGCCAGAAACTCGGCGATATGGCCGGTATGTTCAAACGCGGCTTCTTTGATATTACAGATATCCTCAACTCAGGTGGTAAGAACAAGCTGGCGGTATTGGTTCGCCCGGTAGATGTGCCCGGCGGATTCCGTAATAAGTTCAAGGAAGTGCGGGCTGCTGGTGAAAATAAGAACGGTGGCGATGGCCAGATCGGACGCAATACTACTATGCTCATGTCCGTTGGCTGGGACTTTACCTTCTCTGATGGTATTCGCGACCGCAATACGGGTATATGGAAAGATATAAACATCTTTGCCGTTTCCGACCTCGAATTACGCGATGATTTTATGGTCAGTAAGCTCGCTATGCCGGCAATGGATAGTTGTCAGCAGGAATTGTGCGTTTCGGTTATCAATCATAGTGATAAAGAGTATAATGCAACTGTCCGCCTGACTATTCCTGATATGAAAGTTGATATAACTTCACCATTCGCGGTTAAAGCTGGTGAAAATAAAGAGATCAGACTCTCGCCCGCTGATTTTGCCGCCTTACAGTATAATAACCCTGAAATATGGTGGCCGTTAGGTAAGGGTGATCAGCCTTTGTATAAATATACCGTTAAGGTAGAGTCGCCCGAAGGTGTTTGCCTTGATGAGATACAGGGGCGATTCGCTGTCCGTTCTATTATCAGTGACAGAAATACCCCGGATAAGAGCAGGCGTTTTGTCGTTAATGGCCGCGAAATCTTCCTCCATGGTACAAACTGGATACCAGAAGCCATGCTGCGTACTTCAGATAAACGCACTCTGGCTCAGTTACGCTATACCGCTCAGGCCGGCATTAACTTCATTCGCTTCTGGGCAGGTGGTATTGTCGAAGATGAATATTTCTATGATCTCTGCGATGAGCTGGGCCTGATGGTCTCTATGGAATTCTGGCAGACAGGCGATACCGTATTGCCTGATGATAAAGACCTCTATCGCGAATGTTTTGCCGATACCATAAAGCTGCTTCGCAATCATCCATCTCTTATGTATTATATCTCCGCTAACGAACGCGGGATAAACAATGTCGTGCCCGTAACTGATATTCTCGCCGAGCTTGACCCTACCCGCCAGTGGCAGACGGGCTCTGAGACCGATGGTATCGGCGATGGCAGCCCTTACAAATATGTCAATCCGATGTTCTATTATGACGATACCGCCTCTGAACGCGGCAGACGCATTCACGGTATGTGCCCGGAATACGGCACGGCCTGTCTGCCCAATATCGAGGGCTTGCGCAAGATGATGGCCGAGAAAGATATCTGGCCGGTCAATAAGGTAGTATGGGATTATCTTGATGGTGGTGCGTTCCATGATATGGTAACTCGTTATGTCCCGGCTATTGAACAATACGGCCAGCCTGAGAGCTTAGAGCAGTTTGCCCGGCAGGGGCAGGCGGTGGGCGGCCTGGCCTATCGCAGTATGTGGGAATGCTGGAATCGCCAGCGGGGCTATAACGGCAAGAATTATACCAGCGGCGTCTGGTTCTGGTATAATAACAGTCCGATACCGCAGGTATGCGGACGCATGTGGGACTGGTATCTCGACCCGACCGCCGCTCTTTATTTCAGTCAGGATGCTCACGAGCCGATCCACGCCCAGTATGATTTTATTTCTAATACTGTATCGGTTAATAATGAACTGTATGAGCCCTTTAACGGCTTTGTTCGGGCCAGAATAATTGATCTGGAGATGAATGTCAGAGAAGATAAGACCGTTGCGTTTTATGTCAGTTCCGATATGGTTGCCGGTGATGTTTTAGCTATGGCAATTCCGACTGATATTTCACCGGTACACTTTATCCGCCTGGATGTAACCGATGCCGCCGGTAAGCCGGTTGCCGATACCTTCTATTGGTGTTCAAATCAGAAGTATGAAGGCAAAAGAAGCTATAACGGCCCGCTTTACGGTAACTTAGCTTCACTACATGATCTGCCAGAGACAACTGTTGTCAGCACGGTAACCCAGGTCAACGGACAATCCATATTGCATTTGAAAAATACAGGTGAGTCTCTTGCCTTTATGATCCGGGTCAAACTCTGTAATGCCGGTTCTGTTGACTCTATCCCGGCGACATATTACAGCGATAATTACTTCTCCTTATTGCCCGGCGAAGAAAAGACCGTTATTATAGAGCCCATTGAGCAAGTAGAAAATCCATCTGTCGTTATCGATGGCTGGAATGTACTTAATGCCGGGCGTGAGAAATTTTAGTGCTTATGACACACGGGCGAAAGTTTATCACTCACGCCCTTCGTTGTGGCGTTTAATACTGTTGAGGTAATCCGAAATCCCGAACTCGCTTCGGGGTTGATTTTTAGTCTCAAAATTAATAAAGGGTGGCATTGAGATATCAATCTCAATGTTGCCCTTTTCAGTTTTTTTTGCCCACCGGATTATCGCTGCTAACCGGGTTGCGATTCGTAGAGACGCATGATTATGTGTCTCTTTTCCGACCAACAGGCTCCAATTCTGTAACAAGCTCAATTCTGCTAACCGGGTTGGCGATTCGGGAGACGCATAATCATGCGTCTCTACTAAACGCCCTCGGCGTAAGGGGGGATTTGCTTGATATTTTTGGGGTTTTGGGTTACAATCTAACATGTTTTCCAGCCAGAATATTTTCCGGTTATATCGGCTAACCGGCTCATAATGCTTGTATTGTTATTATTCTGGTTTTATAGCCGTTTTATTGTAAATTCAATAATTTGATAGCGTAGGTGATTATAGTGCAAAAGATATTGAGAATCGTATTGTTTTTTTGTTTATGTAGTTTGGTAATGGCTGAGGATGGCTATCGGCTTTGGCTGCGTTATGAGCCGGTGAGTGATATTGCCTTGCAAAATGAATATAAGGCCGTATTGGGAAATATTGTTATTGCCGGTCAGAGTGAGTTATGTCAATCGCTCCGGGGTGAGCTCAGCAGTGCGGTAAAGGCTATGCTCGATATTGAGCCGGTATTTGCACCGGGTATTACTCCTGGTAACGGCCTTGTGATTGCGAGGCTGGATGACCTGGCCCAAGCCGGTCTGGCATTAGATGATATGTCCGGCATTAAGGCTAAGCTGGGACAGGAAGGCTTTCTGCTGCGTAATATTGGCTACGGCAGGGTACTGCTTACTGCCGCCAGTGATAAGGGTCTGCTCTATGGTGGTTTTGCCTTATTGCGGCAGATGCAGATGAACAGTTCGCTGGCTGATATCAATCTGCTGGAGACTCCTGATATTACCTGTCGCATACTTAACCATTGGGATAATATCGATGGCTCGACCGAAAGAGTTTTTTCTCCTGATAATAAGTCGATCTGGTGGGAGTATGAAAATGATAACCCCGCGGCT
>JAFGDI010000106.1 GCA_016932145.1 Sedimentisphaerales bacterium | reverse complement strand
TTCGGAATCAACAACTGCCAGCCTGACTATTTAATTTAATCAGCATTTAAAGTCTGCCAGGTCTTATTATAGATCTGTTGTTTTTCCAGACTGAACTCATCGCAACTGAAGGCCTGGCCTTTACGCAACAATAAGGCAGATGGGTATAATCTTTTATCTGACATTACTTTTGCATCTGTGTATTTTGCAGCAGCGAGATTGGTATTGGCAAGCAACAAAGAACTGGCTATCTCGGCACTAACCTGGGCATCCAGTATATGATTGATCAGCATATTGGCCACTTCTTTATGTTCTGAACTGGCAGGAATACACATATTATCGACCCAGACAGAATAACCGGCCTCAGGGATTATATAAACAAATTCATCCATACCCTCTGTTTCCTGAATGATCTCTCCCCCGTAGGTAAGGGCGGCCCAGATTTCTTCATTAAGCATTTTTTCAGTTATATCCATTTCAGATAAAAACTGATAGTTCATGGCTTTATGGTTTATAAGCATCTCTGCTGCCTGGCCCAGTTCTGCGGGGTCATTACTGTTTATACTATATCCATTAATAACCAAAGCAACGGCCATACATTCCATGGGATCATTTATCATAGCTAAGCGTCCGGCATATTGCTCATCAAAAAGTACTTCCCAACCAGGGTTATCCTCTTTTATATATTTGGTATTGATAACCAGACCTGTTGTGCCCCACATATAGGGCACACTATAGTCATGATTACGGTCATAAGGTGGATTCAAAAATTTATTATTTATATTGAGGAGATTCGTCACTATGCCATGGTCTATTCTGCTTAATAACTTCATTTTTGCCATATTTGCGACATATAAGCCACTGGCAATAATAAGATCATACTTACCCGGATCAGACATAACTCCGGCAAGCATTGTCTCTTCATCTTCATAATATTCAACATTGACAGTAATGCCATACTTGCTGTCAAAATCTGCCAGAGCTTTATCACTGATATAGTCCTCCCAGATGAACATGGTTATCTCTTTAACCTCACTGACAATCGCAGCTTCCTGCGACTCTGTAAATGAAGCCGAGGCAACCTCTGGCCCACCCATATTAATATAAGAGTAATACGCAGCGAGCGTCACAGTAGCAACCACTATCAAGATCATGCTCAGGCTAAACAATTTCCCAGTTTTTTTCATTTTCTTTCTCTTTGTTACAGAACAATTATATTTCTCTTAAAATAAATCTGTCTAAAATACACATTTTAAGATTCGGTTCAGATTTAAGTCGTCTTAAACCCTTGAGAAAGAAAAATAACACCCAAAAGTGATTAAAGCATAACTACCTTATTAACAAACAATTACAAAGAAAATAATTAACTGCTCAATATTTTACCAAACATTAAGAATAAAAACAGATAATTATAGGACTATGCTGGCAGTTGAAATTTATGTTCTGATGAGCAAAGTTCAAATCAGATTGAGTTTACGCCTGACATAAAATTCAATAAAGATCAAAATCAGAAAGATACTGATAAAGTAGTTATTATAAGACACTAAATAACTAAATTGGCGGGTAGTTCGCTGAGCTATTTTATCATTTAGCACCTGCCTTAACATTGCTGCATTATTCTCACGATAACAGACACCTCCACTGCGAAATGCCAGATCATTGAGGAAAATATGGTTAATAGACAACCGAGCACCCTCGTTCATGCCAGAACCTACCGTTATGAGGTGAGAATATTTTTCCAGAACCTGCTTCTGGTTGGCCCCCCCTGGCAAAAGTGCTTCCAGATTTATAAAATAATCGCCTTTGTTCTCAGGTAAAAACGATAATTCATACTTATTGCCACTGTCATCAATAGCAGCAAGTTTGAAGTCAGCGGGTTTTTCTGCCCGGGTAACAGCAGCATTAAGATGCACCATTCCAGCAGGATAATTGCCCCCTATTGCGATCAATGCCCTGACATTCTGGCCCGGCAGAAAATCATCCTGTAGCCACTGGACTTTGAGAATACGGCCTGGATCGGTAATATCAGCCAGTGATTTGAGTAACTGCCGCCAAAGGGAATTGAAAACATCTTTCAGTTGCTCATTATCTCTGCTCCATCGCCAGAAGGTGTTGGTATTGATCGCCACTACCTGACCATTGCCAAAACGCGAGATAACTATCAGGGGTACAGAGCCCTGCCCCAATCCAGCAGACACCAACTCAAGAGCCGCTGGTTTAAGGGAGCCGGGAATATTTACACTCTCAATAACAGGAGGAGACTGTATTCTGAGATAATTTACCAGTTCACTTACTACAGTATCTTGCTGCATGCCTACCGGCACAGTAACAGGAAATTGGCCGGTAACAAAGTTATTGCTTACCACATCGGACAAGGAAAATGGTATCAGATCTGCCAGCTCTGAGCGGGCATAACCGCCGGCGGCAAAGCTAAGCTCACCACCAAGAAATACTACCGCCCCACCATCAGCTACATAATCAATAAGAGCCTGAGACTGCTGACTTGACCAGCTTGCAGCTGCCACAGAATCTATAATAACGCACTCAAAGTTTTTAAGCATATCAGCCTCAACAGGAAAGCCAACACCAAGCATATCCCTTATATCACTATCGGAAGTCTGGACAACAAACTGACTCTCAGAACCACCCTGAGCCAGGCGAAACAGGGCTGTTAATTTTATCGAACTATCATCTGCCAGACAATTGCGTACGGCCTTAAATTCCCAGCCTATTTCGTGAGCATAATATAATACTCTTAGCTGTTTATCTCGCACTTCAATGGCAAATTCCAGGCTATTATTCAATAGAGTAAGCTCAGGGACATCGGTAACAAGGTTTAATCGGAACTGCCGAACCCCAGATGAATCGATAGGATTAATTTCAAATTCATGACGAGATATGTCCTGACCGCCAGCAACAGCCAGGCGAGAGATTTCCACCCAGAAATTATCATGAAATTCTTCCAGAGTAAGATATGACTGTGCCGGTATCAGAGAAACAGTCTCTTTGTCAAATCCTGCGAATTCAGTAACGGCTGTTATCCGGGCCTCTGCCAAAACATCTACTACAGCAGGGAAATCAACGCGTACCAGCGAGGCATCAGGGATATCAGGAACATCGGCACCCACTGCTATTATATATAGCGGCTCGGCAGGCAAAATAATATCAGCCAGAGTTTGATCTCCACCATCAGTAAGCATAATCAGCATATCGGGGTCTGCCAGATGCTTATCATCACATAAAGCCAGCAAGGCAGCCGCCAGGTCGGTCTGTCTTACGGCCTGCGGTTGGTCACCTAATAAAGCACCAGGGTGATCTGAGATCTCGTCGGTAAAATATCGCCGGGTAAAGCTCACCTGGCCCTCATAGTCACGCATAAGCTCCTGACATAATTTCTCAGCCCGCTCATTACGCGACATATTACCCTGATCGGCTATATCCATTGACGAGGAAATATCATTCACAAGAGTAACGCGTAAAGGTTCGTCTGGTCTGGCAGTCGTTAAACTCACCGGATCACATAATGCCAGAAACAGCAGAACAAGCAATAAAAAACGGAAAGAAAGCAATAACCATGCTACTGACTGGCTGTAACCCTTACGCAAATAGAACCACAACCAGGCAAATGCTGCTAACAGCACAATAAGCCCTGACACGATTAAAAACGGTTCACTACTGCATTGCCAGATCATTATTGTCGAACTCCTGCTGAAGTTTCTGCCTTCCTGACACACCTATTAGCAAGAAATGCTTCACAAAGGAAAAATACCAGAGACAGGATAATTGCCACGCTAAAAAGCTCACAGACCCGGCGAGGTCTGACACTAAGATCATGACTATTTTCCGGGCCACTGATAGTATCAATAAAAACATTCATATCTGCCAGTTGACGGGCTAACTGCTCTTCTGAGAGATAATCGCTCTGCGATTCAGCCGGATCAGCACTGAATGATACTGCCATAGTGCCCCCATCATGATCGAGCAGAAGCACACCACTCTGGGTAATTATCGGCAGCGATGTCAGTTCACCGCTCTGATCGACCATAGTAATACCACTTAAAGAAATAGCATTAACAGGCCCAGTAATATTTATCTGTCTCAGAGCATCACCGGCATATAAATTCAATATCCGGCCATCTTTGACAACCATTCCTTCGCTGCTCGCAGGTGATCTGGTAGTTACCATATTTTGCAAAATAACTACCATAAGCGGAGTTTTCGGAAGAGTTGATGAGCTATTGTCCAGAGCAAAGCCACTTACAAAGATATTTCCTTTACCCAGGGGCCTGTAAGCCAGAACACTCTGGTTCAGGTCACAGATCAACAAGCTCTGCCATTCAGCAGCAAATTCCAGCGGGAAATAACTGCCAATACTAACCTTATCTATCAACTGAGAGCCAGCACCAAAAAGCCGATACCAGAACAGGCTATCAGGACTGCTAAGCTCCAGGGGCAAAGCAACTGAGTTATTCACCCGGGGTTTAAGGCTTATGCCATAATATTCCGGCAATTCCTGCCCTGATGCTTTAGCTGATATCGCCGGGACCAGCAGAATATTTCCCCCGGCCTCTGAGTATTCCTTCTGCCAACCTGGAACTGTCTTTTCCAGCTCAATACTGATATCAATGGTTAAAACGAGCATGGCTACAGTCTCTTGCTGACAATAATCGACTATTTTGTCAGGAGAACGAAACGCCATCTCAATACCAGTAAGTGCCGGCTCGTCCAGCGGCGATAATGCCAGAGGAATAAGCCCGAAATCAGACCTGCCCCCGGCAAAAAGAACCTTTACCGGCTCATGACAATACCAGACCCCTGCTGCCTGATTATCAGCGGTAAAGCCATCACCACTCAGAGTTATGGCCAGCGGATGAAAACCAGTCGCAGCTCCCGGCAACTGAAAAGGCACCGGCCTTATCGCTCCGGCTTTCAAAGCAACTGTCTCACTTTTGCTCCAGCCAGATACACCGGCAACAGTAACAGTAATATCAGAAGCATCAAAAAGGCTGTTATTTTCCAATATTATCTCAGCTTTATTGGGATGACCAGGGAGTAATACACCAGCAGGCATCTCCACCGACTTGACTACCACATTGGCCTGCTCTGATAACTGAGCTGGTATAAGATGTATGCTGATATTGACATTATCACGAGCAACCAGAAATTCAGGCCCGACAGTCCCGAATTCATGACTCTGGCAATCGCTGAAAATATGGATCGTACCTCCTGTTTCAACCAGCAGCTCACCGCCCTTTTCTAAGGCCAATGCCATATTACCTGAAGCAGCGGTAGGCCCATGACCAGCCAGTAGCTCTCTCAGGGGTAAATCTCCGTCAGCAGAATAGTATCTGGCATCAGAGAGAGTTATTATGCCCAGATTTTCCGAACCTGACCTTTCAATCAGGCTAAGAGCAGCGGCACTGGCAATATTAAAACAATTGCGATGAGGCTGGAGCTTACCCGGCCGGGCCATAGAGGCAGAATCATCTAAAATAATTATATTATTGGCCCGCAGAGAGGGAATCTTTCCTACCATTATCGTCGGCCGACTGAGAGCCAGAATAAGAAAAAACAATACCAATACCCGGCATAATAAAATCAGCCATTGTCGCAACCGATTACGGCGAGCGATCTGTGGATCGGCACGATAAAAGAACATTAAGGTCGGGAAAATGAGCTTACCGCTTTTTCTGGGAAAGAGAAAATGGAATAAAACCGGCAATAATGCCGCAGGC
>JAFGDI010000105.1 GCA_016932145.1 Sedimentisphaerales bacterium | reverse complement strand
GGTTTATTTATTTTCAGCTTTTAGCTGGGTGCCTGGTATGTATTTGAAAATAATTGCGGTTATGTATTCTTTAAGATAAATTAAACGAAGACCGGCAGACCCGCTATTTAACGCACTGCCATAGCCATTGTTACTGTCAGCTAGGATCAGGGCTTTTTCGATATCCTGATATTCAAGGGCATTTCTGCACGCTGCTGCGGCATTAACTCTGGCCAGCCAACACACTGCACTTATTGACAATGCCAGACAGTGCAGTCCATCTGCCATGCTATAGCCATAGTAGTTCAGTCCGCAATAGTTCAGCCCGGTCAGACGAGACAGAATATATCTTTCCAATAAATTCACAGCAGCAGGGGGCATAGGGCCATAATCCTGCTCTATCTGAGACAGGTCAAGACTATGCCAGTTATCTTGCAGTATCGGCAGGGGACCGGAAACTCTGCCTGTCATTCTTATTTCCGCTGAGTCTTTCAGTCTTGCCTTTAGCTTTTGCCAGAAACCCGTTTTTTCGCCCAGAGTAATAACCTCAGGCGAGTGGCCCAGCAGATATAGTATCTGCCCGAATAATACCCTGGCCCGCTTTGATACGACTTTCCCCGGGGTATTATACTTTTCAGCTTCACGAGATGTTCCCTCTGTTAAAAGGCTCATCAGTCCTGTAAAATCTTCTGAGCTTACTTTCTGAAATTTAACTTTTTCCAAATGGCTGGCAAATATGGTAAGCCAATATATTTTATTTTTGAATTCCGGCCCGACCTTGAGAAATGTCTCAATTATAGCATTATTGATCTTGTCGAAGGTCTCAGCATTTGTATGATTTCTTTTGCTTATTGCCGGCAGGGACGATGTGAATTGTTCAGCATTAATACCATCTGGATAAAGTATTCTGGCCAGTCTGTTTAGTTCGGGTAGATTGTCACTCAGCTTTGCTCCAGTGCCCTGGCAGACACCTGGACAGTCAAAACGCAGGCCGACCCTCAAATTGCCATTAAATGGCGTCAGAACAAAGGGAAATAGCTGACAGGCTAAGGGTTTGGCACTAAGCGAATACTTGCGATGGATCATGCACAAATTATCGCTATCGAGGAATACGCAACGATGATCAGCTTTTTTGGCAATCGCACCTTGCTCAAACCCGGCTAAGGGTAGATCAATAAAAAGGGTGTCAGTACCGGTTTGGGCCTGCCAGTCGCATCTGGAAGATATCTTCTCTCTTTCTTTGCGACTTACCGGAACCATAAAGCTACGACAACCATGGCCGCAGTTAAGGCAGGAATATCCCTGGACAAGGCTTAATCGATTGTCTATCTCAATATTCATAAGGAATATGAACCACAATATGCCCGGCATGATTGGGCAATTAAGCCTGTGGCGGATGTTAATATAGCGGCTTATAGCCGGGACTTAGGCCAACTTTTAGTCTTGATGCGTTCTTTTACTGTTCTTTATGCCTACTACTATCCCGCCAACAGATAATATTATTCCCATAAACCAGGCACCGGCAACTGAAGGAAGTTTTTCTTCCGGGATCGCGCTGACTTCACTACTGCTGGGGGCTGCCTGGCAGACATTAGTGTATAAAGTGCTTGATATGGCCCATGCAGCCAGAGCCATTATTGCTAACTTTGTAAATCTTCTATTCATAACCTGATATCTCATAAGTAATTAAAGTCTCTATCTATCATCACGCCTTAGCACGCTTTTTTTTCTTTATGTTGAAATTATAACTCATTCTCACTGGCTTGCAAAGACTATTTTCCTTTGCCCAATACCGCTTATTTTTGCGTTTTATTGTTCCGTAAACTCATATATCTGTTATTCGATTTGATTTTGATCTGAAGTGATACGAAACGATCTGTTGATTTAAATAAAAAATGACCGGGGTTTCGTTCGGACCCCGGTCGCCAATTCCCAACAAGGAAGGTTTACCCTGGCTTGTTTCGATCGTTTGGCATTTTTCAGGTTGTTTGCTCTCAAAATCCCTGAATATGCTTATTTTATTTTTTAGTTACTCTGCCAGACTCAGCAGAATTTCAGAATTAGATGCCTCTATCTCGACAATATCCATTATTTCGGCTATCTTATCGGGTGTGAGGTCAAATTCCTCTCTTACGCTGCTTTCGTATATCGGGGCATAGTTACCACTATCGCCAATTTTCTGATTATGGCAGATATAGTTCGCCAGATGTACCAGTTTAACCAGCGGCAGATGCTTTTCCTCCGGACAGCATAGCGGATTATGATGATATTCTATTACTGACTTGAGTTCTTCGCCCAAATGCCATTTCTCTGCCAGCCAGGCACCTGCTTCATTATGATTCATGCCGATAAAACGACCTTCTTCCTTTTCCAGAGGCAGTTCCAGCTCTCGGCCGCTTTTTACTGCCTGATGGAATTGCTTATTGGCATATTTCTCAAACATGATCTTACCCATATCGTGCACTATTCCAGCCAGATGGGCTTTGTCGCGAGTAATTCTCTGATTGATGTGATTGGCACAAAAATCATAGAGTGTGGCCGTTATTATACCCACTGTTATCGAATGCTTCCAGAATTCGCGGCGGTCAAAAACCGGCAACTGGCTCTTACTGAATGCCTGGAATACGCTGGTACTCAGGGCTATATTCGTTATCGTTATGAAGCCCAGACGAGCTATCGCAGGTGATAATTGGGTTATTTCTTCACCATGTGAAGGACGGTAAAATACTGAGTTCACCATTCTCAACACTTTGGTTGATATAGCCGGGTCATCTTCAATTATCTGGGCTACATCACGGGCATCGCTATATGGGTCATCAACAACCTGCTGCAGCTTGAGGGCTACTTCCGGCAGGGTGGGCAGGTCTTCTGCCGACTCAAATATCTTGATGAGCTTACTGGGCTCCATTGGGGTCGCGACGGAAGAATCTAAATTCTGTTCTGTCAGTTGGTCATAATCGCTCATTTTTCTATCCTCAAATCTTTCGAGTTAGTAATGTTATAAAACATCCTGTCACGATAATTCTCGACCATTATTGCCCCTGAAATTAGTAAACATAAGAGAAACTTAAAGAAAATTCAGCTTAAATTGTTTTATCGGCATTTTTTTTGTAATTATAGGACTTTGAATCCATATATATAAATGAAATGGCAGGCCCATTTTGGAACTAGCACTGTTAGCAGAGTTGGCAGGAGGGGATAAGTTGAGGTTAGCTGGCTTATGCAAGTGGGTAATTTCTACCAATAGATATATCGTAGATGAAAGCTCAGATTTGTTATTTTGTAGCCAGGGGCAGAGTAAACTTGAAGGTTGTACCTGCTCCTAATTGACTTTCGACCGTTATGGTGCCATGGTGATTTTCTATTATCTGTTTGCAGATCATAAGGCCCAGACCGGTGCCTTGTTTTTCCAGGCTGGTATTGTTCTTTTTGGTGGTGAAAAAAGCATCAAATATCTTACTTTGATTTTCCTGGGCTATGCCGCAGCCTGTGTCACTTACCGCCACTTCTATCATGCCTGATTCCAGTTCTGTAGCTACTACTGATAATGAACCCTGTTTTTTCTCAAGCATTGCCTGACGGGCGTTTATTATCAGGTTAAGAACCACTTGCTGTAACTGACCGGCTATAGCATAGACATATATTGTTTCCGGAACAGAAATACGAACTTTTATCCCATCTTTGGAAAAATCGCGTGCCAGACAGCGGAAAGAATCGTTAACTACAGCCAGAAGGTGTACTTTGCCAAATTCCTGACTCTGAGAACGGGTCATTCCCAGGATACTTTCTATAATACTCCCGGCTTGTAAACCCTGTTTTATGGTCTTTTCCAGTGTTTTTTTGACAAGTTTTTCGTCATCAGAGTGTTTCAGGGCTAATTCGCTATAATTCACTATCGGCATAAGCAGATTATTGAATTCATGAGCTACCAGACAGCTCATTGTACCCATAGTGGCTAATTTCTGGGCAAAAATAAGCTGGTCTTCCAGTTGTTTTATCTTCTGTTG
>JAFGDI010000104.1 GCA_016932145.1 Sedimentisphaerales bacterium | reverse complement strand
CAAGATAACCGGAGGGTACCAGGTACTGTTTCGTTTAAGATATTATTTTATAGAGTCTTATATAAATTTATTTGTCGAAAACATACATTGTTTTGTTGTTGTTTTTTTGTTTTATGTTGTGGTACTGTATGGGGTTTGGTTCTATGGTCCTGGCTGTTTGTTTCCAGCCGGTAATCAGGTGATTTCTCTGGGGTGGGGCGTATTGCCAGCGGTTTTGTTGGGTAGGGGGCTGCGGTGGCGATTGAAGTTGGTTTGCGGGTCAAAGCCCGGCATCAATCACTGGCCCGACCTGCAGCAGATCGGCTACTATATGTTGCAATGTTCGCAGGGATCAATTGTAAATGGTTATTATAAAATGCTTTACGGAGTATATATCTGGTGCTGTTGTTTTGTAAATTGTATAGTGGTGGGATTATATCAAAAATGCGGGTTTTAACGCTGACATCAGGGTGAATTATATGCTATAATTGAAAGGGAAGGATAATGTATTTGCCAGAAAGCGATTTTGGCGGTATAAAGACAGGATAGATGATATTGATAAAGAAACCGGCGGTAATTAAGTCGGAAAAAGTAATGGAAAGAGAGGGAGTCTTATAATGGCTACTTCCTATGGATCTTTGTGCGACGATTTTTATGTTAATCTGCGGGTTAATACCGAGCTGGAATTACCCGAAGATCGTGACACTATACTGCATTTCTTTGAACGGGTGCAAAAGCAGTACCCCCGAATGAATACATTTTTCCAACGGCCGGATGATGGCAGTTTTTGCCTGAGCGAAGATCCGGAGTCGGGCAATTATCGCAAGGTAGTTATCGGACCAGACCATATTTTCAGTGGAAATTATAATCCGGATTCTCTGGCTGATGTTGATGACCAGAACCGGTTTATACTCGATCATATGTCATATTCTCTGGGTGTTAATCATCTGGATATCAATCATCTCGAATTGCTCTATGCCATGGATTTTGACTATGATGGTAATCATGATGAGGTATTTGCTGAGGCATTGTTCAAAGATACCCCTCTGGTGAATTTTCTGGATATGCCCGGGGCATCGCCTCTGGGGTTTGCTCCGTCTTTCACAATTGGTGTGACAGACGATTGCCGGGTGCAGGCCAAGGTTGCCTTTGAGTCATCGACCAATGCTTTTAATGTGCGAACAGGTAAGTATAAAGATTGTGACCCTCTGAGTATTTATTTTTCAGTGTGCATCTATCCTGACCCCAATGAGCGTTTTGACCCTCTGACGGCCTATGAACTACAAAAGCATTATGGTGAACTGTTGATGAATGACAAGGTTATACCCAATATTGTAACCCCGATAGTTGGGGCTTTGTCGCACAGGCGTTAAATGGCATATATGTAACCTTTTGTTTTAGAGATGGTTATGTGCCGATATTTTCTGCGGAAAGATTTTTCTGGGAAAGTACTTGTTTTTTATCCAGGAATGAGTTACTATATATAGAAACATATATGCTTCCTTGTGTGGCGTAGTAGTTTGAAATAGAGATATATAATGCTGACAAATATAAACACAACCTGGCGTCTTTGGTGTAGCTGGCTGCTTATGGCAGTATAGTCAGGTTGCTCATTTGTTTTTAGTAGATTATATTATAAATAAGATAAAAGATAAAAGCGTGAGTAGGGCCTGGCCTTACTCGCGTTTTTTTTTACCCCAAATAAAAGTAGTAATTTATTTTTTGTAAATTGACAAATAACGGTAGATAGATGACAATCCAGTGTTCGCTGGATTTAATTTATCGGAACAGGAGATATAATGTACATCAGAACGCTGCCGGGTAGAGATGAATTTGTGCGGCTTGCCGCCGGATTTAATGTTGTACCGGTTTGTAAAGAGCTGCTGGCAGACACTCAGACGCCGGTTTCATTGTTAAAGAAGTTTTCTGATCGCAAAGATGTTTTTTTGCTGGAAAGCGTAGTAGGCGGTGAAAATTGGGGTCGTTATAGTTTTCTGGGTGTATCGGCTCGTAATCGGGTACTGGTATATTCAGACCGGGTAGAGATACTGAACTGTAAGACAAAGCAGGTAATCGTCCATAATGGTGACCCATTTGCTGTTTTGCGTGAATTCAGTAAGCAATATCGTGAGGCAACCCCTCTGGATATGCCTCGATTCGCCGGTGGTTTGGTAGGTGTGTTCAACTATGAGACGGTTGGCTTTATTGAAGACATTGCCGTGAAAGTAGATAAGGCTAAGCCGGTTGCCAGTTTTGTAGTCCCTGATGAGATAATCGTATTTGATAATGTTCGTCATAGTGTAAGTTGTATAGTACTGGCCTTTACAGATGATCATGGCGATGTTGATCAGTGTTATGATCGTGTTATGACGCGTCTGTCAGCTCTGGCAGATTCAGTTGAAAGTAATACAGAAGAAAATAACACCGCTATCGGTTCTGATTTTTACGATGATTTTAGCTGTAATTGCAGTGAGGACGAATTCCGGGATATGGTTAAAACGGTAAAGGGCCATATATATGAAGGAGATATTATTCAGGCGGTAATATCGCAGCAGTTCAGCAGTAAGGCACCGGAAGATCCGGTATCTTTATATCGTGCCCTGAGGTATATTAATCCTTCTCCTTATCTTTATTATATGGCCATTGACGACCGTATTATCATAGGGGCATCGCCTGAGACTATGGTCCGGCTGGATAATCGTACAGCTTGTGTTCGTCCTATCGCCGGCACTCGTAAGCGAGGCGGCAGTGAGCAGGAAGACAGGGCTCTGGCTGATGAGCTGCTCAAGGACCAGAAAGAGCGGGCAGAGCATCTTATGCTGGTAGATCTGGGCCGCAATGATCTGGGGCGAGTAGGCAAGACCGGCACAGTGCAGGTTACCGACCTTATGGTGGTAGAGCGTTACAGTCATGTAATGCACCTGGTAAGTAATGTGACTTGTCAGATAGACGATAAAATGGACGCTTTTGATCTGTTTAAGGCGACCTTCCCGGCAGGTACACTCAGTGGTGCCCCCAAGGTTCGGGCAATGGAGATCATTGCCGCATTAGAGAAATCGCCGCGCGGTTGCTATGGCGGGGCAGTGGGCTATATTGCATTCAATGGTAATATGGATATGGCGATCACTATTCGTACAGCGGTTATCGAAGATGGCAGAATAACCATACAGGCTGGAGCCGGCATAGTAGCTGATTCTGATCCGGAATCGGAGCGGGTTGAGACTGTGAATAAAGCTATGGCGGTTCGCCGGGCTATAGAGTTTGTCAAGAAAAGTATAATGCAGGAGAAGAAATAATGATCTTCATGCTCGATAATTATGATTCGTTCACCTATAATCTGGTGCAGGACCTGGCCCAGCAGACAGAGGTTGTTGTTTATCGCAATAATAAGATAACCGTTGAAGAGGTTGAAAGGCTGAACCCTGCCGGCATAGTTATATCACCCGGTCCAGGTCGCCCCTGTGATGCGGGCATTTCTATTGCTCTGATAAAACATTTTGCGGGCAAAAAGCCGATCCTGGGCGTATGTCTGGGTCATCAGGCGATAGCTGAGGCTTTTGGCGGCGTTATAGTTCACGCCGGCTGTATAATGCATGGTAAGACCTCCAATATCAGCCATGATGGCAAGGGCGTATTTGCCGGGCTTAAAGATTCAGTACAGGTAATGCGTTATCATTCCCTGGCGGCAGACGGCAACCAGCTTCCGGCCTGTCTGGAAGTAACGGCTACTACCGATGATGGCGAGATAATGGGCTTGCGTCATAAGGAATATATGATAGAAGGTGTGCAGTTTCACCCGGAATCGATAATGACACCGCTGGGAAAGAAGATGCTGCGTAATTTTATTAACCAGTGCGAATCACAGGACCAGACGCAGAAGGCGGATTGATGCTGGCTTGTGTATGTATTTATGGAGATAATGACAGTGTTCAAAGAATTACTGACAAAAATAATAGCTCGCCAGGATATGAGCAAGACTGAGATGTTCGAGATGATGAGTCTTGTTCTTGATGGCCAGTTAACCAATGCCCAGATCGGTGGTTTTATGACGGCAATGGCCAGTAAAGGCGAGACCTTTGAGGAGCTTGCTGGTGCTGCCGAATGTATGCGGGGCAAGTCAGCTCGTATTCAGCCGATAGTCGGTCCGCTGGTTGATACCTGTGGTACTGGCGGTGATGGAGCAGATACTTTCAATATATCTACTGCTGCGGCTATTGTTGCTGCCGGTGCAGGAGTGAAGATTGCCAAGCATGGTAATCGCAGTGTATCAAGTAAGTGCGGCAGTGCCGATGTGCTGGAAGCTCTGGGGCTTGACCTGAACATAGAAGTTGAAACTGTGGAAATGTCTATTAATGATATAGGTATTGGTTTTATGTTTGCCCCTAATCATCATAAGGCAATGAAGCACGCAGCTCCGGCTCGTAAAGAGCTTGGTGTCAGGTCAATATTTAATATGCTTGGCCCGCTGACCAATCCAGCCGGAGCAGACAGACAGGTATTGGGTGTATTCAAACCGGAGCTTACCGAGATGTTTGCCCAGTCGTTAAAATTGCTGGGTGGTAAACGGGCTTTCGTCGTGCATGGTCATGATGGTCTTGATGAGATAAGTGTCTGCGGGCCAACGCGTGTGAGTGAGCTTAATGCCGGTCAGGTTAAAACCTATGATCTGTATCCGGAACATTATATTGGCGAAGTCTATAGCCCATCAGAGATAAAAGGCGGCGATCCCAAAACCAATGCCTGGATAATAAGCGAGATACTCGATGGCAAACCTGGTGCCTGCCGTGATATTGTTGTGCTTAATGCTGCGGCTGCGATAGCGGTTGCTGATCTGGCTGTTGACCTGCGTAAAGGTGTGGAAATGGCCCGCGAGTCGATAGATAGTGGTAAGGCCAAAGCCAAACTGGACCAGTTAGTTAATTATGCTTGAGAGAAAATATAGTTAGAGTTAATGAAATATGGCAAATAATTTTTTAGACAATATCCTGACAAGCAAGAAGATGGAAGTATCGGCTGTTAAAGAGGTGTGCAATATTGACAATCTCAGAGCTATGGCCGCAAATAATGTTGGTCGTGGTTTTGGCAAGGCACTCTCTGACAGTAGTAAGATAAACATAATTGCAGAGTATAAAAAGGCTTCGCCCAGTAAGGGTGACATAGCCCCGGATCGTGATATTGTTGCTCAGGCTCAGGCTTATCAGGCTGGCGGTGCCGCTGCTATGTCTGTGCTGACAGAGTCATATTT
>JAFGDI010000013.1 GCA_016932145.1 Sedimentisphaerales bacterium | reverse complement strand
TTATTTGATTGCCTATATTAACCTTATATAGTGACAACCTACCACAGGACTGCACACTGCGTGTCTTATTTCTTGTTTCTTATTACTCTTGGTTGCGGCTTGTCCGCCCTAAGTCTTATTACTTCTTTCATGGACAATTTCGATATTACAGTACCACTATATTATCAGCATGTACTATGGCTTTTTTATGGTGGTTGTCGCCGCCGCTGCTGAGCATGGTGTTTATTTCGCCAATAGCAAAATCGACAATACCTTTGGCGACCTCACCTACAGAGACGACATCGCCAGCCTTGAAATTGCCCTGTACGCCGGTTATCCCTACCGCCAGCAGGCTCTTGCCGCTGGCAACTGCCCGGGCTGCTCCGCTGTCGATCTGTATCTGACCGCTGGGCTTGCAATTCAATATCCAGCGTTTGCGATTGCTCAGCTTACGATAGGGCATGAACAGCGTGCCGATCTCTTCACCGGCCATTATCCGGCTGATTACCTCTTTCTCGTTACCATTAGCCAGAATGACCTTGCAGCCGCCTCGCGCTGCTATTTTAATCGCAGCCAGTTTGGTTTTCATACCACCTGTACCAACATCACTGCCAGCCCCGGCGGCCATCAACTCGATCTCATCGGTTATCTCATGCACGGTACGCAACAAGGTGGCACTGGCATTTTTACGAGGATTACTATCATAGAGACCGTCAACATCGGTCAGTACGATCAATAATTCAGCATCGCTTTTAGAGGCCATAAGGGCCGATAACTTATCATTATCACCAAAAGCCAGGTCTATTTCTTCGATAGAAATACTGTCATTTTCATTTACGATCGGCACGACACCCATTGACAGCAGCATTTCCACGCTGTTTTTCAGATTGACATAATATTTACGCGTATTCATTATCGAGCTGGTCAGCAATATCTGGCCGACATTTAAGCCATGCTCATGGAAGGCCTTCTGATAATGGTGCATCAATATGCTCTGGCCAACCGAGGCCAGCGCCTGACGCAATTTCACTTCTTTGGCAGGCTTGGTTATGCCCAATGCCTTGCGGCCCATACCGATAGCACCTGAGGTTACCAGTATTACCTGCTTACCGCTCTTGTGCATAGCGGCTATCTCTGTGGCCAGTTTGGCGATCATATTTTCATTTATGCCATCTGCCTGACTCAGAACATTTGTGCCAACTTTTACTACTACCCGTTTTATTTTGTCAAAATTACGCATATTATCTTTCGCAGTTATTCTGGCTTAAAAATCGCAAATAAAGGCCCTTAAGGCTGTAATTTCCTTTTTTTTGCAAAAACGGCCCTTATTGTAATATTCTTTCATACTTTTACCAAACCAAATTTATTTACCATCGTATTATATCTCAGATGCCTGCATGGCAGGCTGGTTAAGAGATAATAATTGCAATACTACAGGTAATAGTAATGAGCGAAAATTCTAATTATCATCCTGATATTACTCAACTTACAGAAAAAGTACAACAGTCATCCGCTTTTGTCAGAACCCTTATGGACCAGGTCGATAAGGTTATTATCGGACAGAGATATATGATCGAAAGGATCATTATCGCCATGCTCAGTAATGGTCATATTCTCATTGAAGGTGTGCCCGGTCTGGCAAAAACCCTTACGGTAACTACTCTGGCAAAAGCCATACAGGCTTCGTTCCATAGATTGCAGTTCACCCCTGATCTGTTGCCCGCAGACCTGGTCGGCACTCAGATATATAACCCGCAAAAGGCGGAGTTCTACAATAAAAGAGGGCCGATCTTTGCCAATATCATTCTTGCCGACGAAATTAATCGTGCACCTGCCAAGGTGCAGAGTGCCTTACTTGAAGCTATGCAGGAAAGGCAGGTTACTATCGGGGATGAGACTATGCTTTTGCCTAAACCTTTTATGGTGCTGGCTACCCAGAACCCGATCGAGCAGGAGGGTACTTATCCGCTCCCTGAAGCTCAGACCGACAGATTTATGCTCAAGGTTAAGGTTACATATCCTACCAAGCAGCAGGAAAGAGAGATTCTCGACCTGATGGGTAAGACCTCAACCGATTTTGATATTAAGCCGGTTATTACTCCTGATGAGATAGAGCAGGTTCGAAAACTCATTGATATGATCTACATTGATGACCGTATTAAAGATTATATTGTTAATATAGTTGACGCTACCAGGCACCCGGCGGATTATGGCCTGCAAATTGCCGACCTCATCGCATTTGGCGCTTCGCCCAGAGCTACTATCAGTCTTACTCTGGCGGCGAGGGCCTGTGCCTTTATGGCCGGCAGGGCCTTTGTCACTCCGCAGGATATTAAAAATATCGGCCCAGATGTATTAAGACATCGCGTTATTGTCAGCTATGAGGCCGAAGCTGAAGATAAAACTTCTGATGATATTATTAAGACCATTTTCGACAATATTGAAGTACCTTAAAAACCTTTTTCATTTTTTCCAACATACAGCTTTTTCCTCCCTTAGAAAAGTGCCCGGCATAAAACCACCGGGCATTTTTTTTATTCCACTGCTTCTGGATTGCTACTCGCTAGCTGCACAAAACTTTCACGATCTGATTCGCTGCCGATTATCGCGATCATATCATCGGGCATAAGGACAAAGTCAGGGTTCGGGTTCGCTGTCAGTTGACCGCTTCGCACTACGCCTACTATAGATACACCGGTTAGTTTGCGCACATCACTTTCATTTATCAGTCTGTGTGCCAGTTGACTTGACTCGTTGAGTTTTACCCATTGCAGGTCAAATTCCTGCTCCGCATTTCGCAACTGAGATAAGAGCTGATAATCATGGTTGTCATCGTAGAGATGGGCATAAAGCTCATGACGGATCTTATCTGTCTGGCGTTGTACTTCGCCTGCCGGCACATGCAATCGCAAAAGTGATTGACGAGTCATTTCCAGGCCAGCTTCATATTCAGGAAATATTACATCGGTTACACCGGCACTCTTGAGCATGTCAACCTGCTCAGAACTGGCCGAGCGCGCTAATATGTCCAGTTCGCTGTTTACCTGGCGAACCTGACGGGTTATCTCGCGTGCGGTTATTACTGCCGGTATGGTTATTATCATTAGTGTTGCTTTGCCCAGACCTGCTGCCGATAAGATCGATTCCTGGCTGGCATCGCCATACATTACCGATAGTCCGGCGGTCTTTACCTGCTCAAATCGACGCTGCTCCTGTTCAATTATAACAAAGGGCATCGACATCTTACGCAACGCCTGACCTATCTGGAAACCAACATGACCGCCACCGGCTATTATCACATGCTTGCCCAGACCGCCACTGGGTATGTTGCAATTCTCCAGCTTTATCTCTCCCAGATATTGCTTCTTGAGCTTGTATAGTCGCGAGGTCAGACCAGATACCATTGGGGTCAATACCATAGTCAAGATCGTAGTAGTTAGTACCAGTGAGTAAAGCTCATGTGAGATCGAGCCGGTGCTTAAACCTACCTGTGATAATACAAAAGAAAACTCACCTACCTGAAACAAACCTAAACCCAGGGCCATCGGTATAACATTGCCGTACTTAAACAGTTTGGCTACATTAGAAAAGATCAGACCCTTACCCAGACTTACGGTTATCACTACCAGCGTTATCTGCCAGGCGTAGTTCAGTAAAAACTCCGGATCGAGCAACATGCCTACCGAGGTGAAAAATAACAGGCCAAACAGATCTCGCAACGGCATTATGTCGTTTAATGCCTGATTGCCATAATCTGACTCGCTTAATACCAGACCGGCGGCAAAGGCACCGAACGCAAAAGACAGGCCGATCTGGTAGGTTATAAATCCTACGCCCAGACCAATCGCCGTTATGGCCAGCAAAAAAAGTTCACGAGAGCCAAGCCTGGCTATGTGCCTGAGTATGCCCGGCAGTAGCCTTGTGCCTAAAATTACCATACCTGCGATCAGGCCTGCTGCCTTCAGGGCTGCTATCGCCAGAACGCTCAGGTCCAGCTCCGGATTATTCAACTGCGGCAGAATAATGATCATCGGCACTGAAGCCAGGTCCTGTGCGATCAGCATACCGATCATTACCTTACTCGATAGCGTGCCCAGCCAGCCATTGTTCTTTAAGAGCTTTAGCGTGATCATGGTATTGGAAGTTGAGATCAGGGCTCCCAGCCAGAGAGATTCCTGCCAACTGAACCCCAGGCAATGACCTATGCCGTACCCCAGCAATATAGTCAGTATTAACTGTATCGGAGTGCCGATCAGGGCTATATACTTTACCGGCTTGAGATCCTTAAGGGTAAATTCCAAACCAATGGCAAACAGCAACAAAGCAGCACCTATCTCTGCCAGTTTCTGTATGTCCTGTGTGCTGGATATGCTTATGCCGCCAGTATGCGGACCCAAAAATACACCCGCCAATATATAGCCAATGATTAATGGCTGACCCAGCTTCTGCATGATCAGGCCAAAGAAAAAGGCGGTCATTATTACTACTATTATGTCTGCTGCTATTCCCATTTATCTAACCAGAGCGAAAATGTCTTATTTCTTGTTTCTTACTTCTTGTTTCTTATTTATTCTCACAACCGTATCGCCGGTTATTTTTCTTTTGTAACTATTTCCAATATAGTAGATTATAAATCAGTATTATTTCCGGTCAATCTATTTATATCTTCATCATGCACATATTCTCTTTGGCTCTCTCTTGACAAAAGTTAAATTATTGCTACAATTCCCGGCCCCAGACAAGAACTGAGGCACTATTTGCCACCTCTTGCACTGGTACAGTATTTGTGCCTCATAAGCGGGTTCTTATGAGGCTTTTTTTCTGCCCGCAATGACCACAGCCCGCAATACCCCACAAAACACACACCGACTGACAGGAATGATTTTTTCATGATAAACACCGAAAAACTGGCTAATCCCGCACCTTTGGGCCTTATGGGCTTTGGTATGACCACTATATTGCTTAATATTCATAATGCCGGGTTCTTCGCTGATATCAGCCCGATGGTACTGGCTATGGGTCTGTTTTATGGCGGCATGGCCCAGGTTATCGCCGGTGTCCTCGAATTTAAAAAGGGTAATACCTTTGGTCTTACCGCTTTTACCTCCTATGGTATGTTCTGGCTCAGCCTGGTAGCTCTGGTACTTATGCCAAAGATCTTCCCTGATATGACCCCGACACCTCCGGCTTTTATGGGCTGTTATCTCTCTATGTGGGGCATATTTACCCTTTTCATGTTCTTTGGCACTCTTAAAGCCAATCGGGCTTTGCAGGTGGTTTTTGGTTCTCTCGTTGTGCTTTTTGCCTTATTGGCCGTTAAAGACTTCACCGGCAGTAAAACACTGGGTATTATCGCTGGCTATGAAGGTATTTTCTGTGGCGCCAGTGCTATCTATCTCGCTATGGCAGAAGTACTTAACGATAAATTCGGTTTTAATGCTCTCCCTGTTGGCTCAGTTGATCGCCCTGATCCCAGACCATGTAATGCCAGACAGGCGGCATGATCTCTTTCTGCTCGAGTATTCTTCGCTAACCCTTTTCAAAGCCAGTAATGGCACTGGCTCAGCGCAGGGGGCCGGCTCATTAGTATTAATTATTTCTTTCGTTTGCGGCCTGGATGCTCTAAGAAATATGACAATATAGTAAACTTCTCTTTTTGACTATCTGTATATGTATTGGTTCTAATATATTAAAGCGTGTTTAGATATACATGCTAATAAATGGAACTTAGGTTTAATAAATTCCCGTCAAGCCTTTAGTTTGTTCTGCTCTGAAAATGATGTAGAATCAGGCTTCTTTTATGTAATACTTGTCTGCTTTTCTATATCTTCTTTATTTCTCTATAGTTACTGTGATTAGTGTTTT
>JAFGDI010000103.1 GCA_016932145.1 Sedimentisphaerales bacterium | reverse complement strand
TTGATAGAACATGTGATATTCGCCATCATAATAGACCATGCCATTAGTATCATTGATCCAGCCGCGTTTACTGGAGAAATGTATCTGCGGTCTAAGAGCCTCTTTATAAGTATCTTCCTCACCCGGATAGGTATTATCCTGAAAAACAGCAGCAAAACCGGCGGCATTGACCGGACTATAAAGATCGAGCTGAAATATCAGATCTTTGCCGGAAAACTCGGCGATATCAAGATAGACCCAGAAATCAGGCTCAGCTCCTGCGAGTTCAACAGAAAACTCACGCAGCAGATTTTCTCCATCATAAAGACGACATACTCTCTTAGCAGCTCCATTCTTCACCGGTATATTGAGATACTTCTTATTAGCTGTAAAGTTCTTCTGCTTATTAATATATATGGTCTGTTTGGCAGTAAAACCCTGAGATATGGCATCAACGCAAATATGCCCCCAGCCGCCAGTATAGTTATCTACTATCTCAATGCTGGCTGTTTTACCAATAAGTTCACTAACCTCCCAACTCATCCATTCGAGCTTTTCACTGCCGCCAGATTGGAGATTAGGCCCGGTCGCAGTGCGAACAACCTCGCCATCGACTAATAGATTAATACAGGTAAGCCCTGCATGACCGCCGCCACCAATAAGAAAGTTAATATACTTCCTTTCAACTGTAAAAACGGGCGATGTCAGCTTTCCCATAGAATTATCACCACCATTATAGGAATTTGCCAGATATTGCCCTTCAAAGCCCGATACTTCCATCTGATTGGGCAAAGTTCCCACTGCCGGAGCTGTGCCAAAAGCTGTACCGCTTACCTGCCAGCTACCATAAGTGCCGCTCTCAAAATCAGCAATAGTAATATCCTGAGGCCTTTGCGGCTCTGCCAGATCAAAGGATTCATAGGCCAATACTTTGGAAAAAGATATATTAACCAGAAATAAGAGCATAAACACAATACGGATAATATTAATCATTTTCATTTCTCTCTACTGTTTTTTTGTAACCGAGTGAATGGTTACGATTATTTAATATGCTTACGACTGACGAGAATAAAGGGTATAAGCAAAATACTGTAACTGCAAATGTTCATATCCCACTTACAGCATTTTAACCTAGCCTCCTTACCCAGTTGAAGAACTAAAGATATAATAAATCAGGAGAGAAGAGAAAGCAACCCCCCTCTCCTGACTTTTGATAGGAGGTCGTTAATTTCTACTCAGACAATCAGGTACTAAACTGCAATCAAGCCAGTCTGCCATAATGATCGCTAAATCAGCTAAGCTAACCTGACAATCACTATCAAGGTCATACGCCGGGCGTTCTACACACACCTTATCGCCTGTCATATCATAATAAGAATAAGCAACATCAAGTTCTGTAAGGGCATAATTATAAACTGCAACCTCATCAATTGCACCATTGAAAAATTCACCGGTAGCACTTGTGGTATTGGCCTTGCCAATATAGAAATTAACACTGGACTGAACATTATGCGGCAAAGGATTATTACTGCCGGCATAAACACCATCAATATAGATAGTCTTTATATCACCATCGTAGGTAGCTACAACCTGATGCCACTGATTGTCATCCAGATTATAGCCGCGGCTGGCAGTGAGGTCATTGTCCCACCAGTAATTATTTACCGCAGAGCGATTTCCTGTGTACATAGCCAGAGCATTACACTGGTTATAGTTACCATAATTACCCCAGCCCATTAAACCGGCATTATTACCAGAGAATAACGGCCCTTTGATCCAGATCGACATAGTATAAGGCTCATCACCAACAGGTATAGCATTCATAGTGCCATCAGCCTTAAGAGTACCCAGAGCATATTTATAATCGAATATCAAGGCACCATCCACCTTACCATCTGCACCTGTTTCCCAGCTATAGTTGGCCGGAGCTGTAAATTTCACACCAAGATCATTATCTTCCTCTGACAGGTCAATACCAACACCGTTAATATTACCATCAGCCGGTTTATCCATAGACCACTTACCCACCAGACGATTTACACCTACTCTGGCATTAGCAGAATTGATAGAACCGGCAGAATTAGTTGCCTTGCAATAGTACAGGTCATCATCTTCTCTATGTACACCAGTAATTACCAGCGTCGAATTCTGAACACCGCTGAAACGGCCTCCATCAGCAAGCGGACCTTCTGAATTGTACCATTGATAGTAAACCTCAGAGTTTGTCGTAGCTTCAAAATACAGCTCTGCATTTTCACCAGCAAATACCCGAACAGATGCCGGCTGATTTACTATAACAGGAAGGGTCTTGACTGTATCAAACTGCCAGACAACACCAGGCAGCAGCTTTCCATCAGCCATTAACTCTGTTACACTCCAGTAATAAGTGGAATCAGTTGCAAGCAAACCAACAGGATATGCAGTATTGGCCGTAGTGCCCAATAAGGCATTTGGCTCATTAAATATAACCTCATCCAGACTGTCACTGAAATACACAATATAACTGGCTGGGGTAATACCCTGACCTGATGTCCAGCTCAGAGAAAAACCACTGTCAAGGGCAACTTCAGCAGCCCTGTCTGATGGAGATGGACTCTGGGCAATATTGGTCTTATGGTACATTCTGACAACATCTTCATAAGTATCTGCAATACAAATCTCATCAAAAAACACCGTTGGCCCTACCCAGGCTGCCATCGACATACCATCAAAAGCCATCGATCCGGCATTTAACAGATGGACAGGAATATTTGGCTCTTCCTCAAGCGAAGGATTGCGATAAACCGTTACATTATCTCCTGCTGACCTGTAATCTATCCTAACTACAAACAGCTCCGGATCTGTACTGCCGGCACCCAGCCATTGCAACTGCCTGCCAATATTACCGGCATCCTGACTGCGATTGCGATAGGCACAAACCTGAAGCTCTGTACCCCCAATATCGTTACCAATATAGAGAATAGCGCCATTGTCACCCAGATCATCACGCTTTAACTCAAAGGCAAAGAAGGGATTTGCATTATCGGTACGCATCTGAAAACTCAAATATATCGATTCGCCAACCTTGCCAATATTGCCCTGTGCATTTATATGACCTGCAAATGGACCCATAACAGAAGTGTCAACAAACCTGCCAATACGACCACCACTTCCAATACGAAGCGAACCTGAATCAGCAGCAAGAACAGATTCTGCTCCGGCTACATTGAGACTGTCAGTCAGTACATAACTGCTATCATCTCCGCCACCAGAAGACCATACTCCAGAAAAGCCAGTAACAGCAGTGCCATTATTCAGCAAAGAACCTGCCGGGTAGCTGAGACTATCATAAGCCCCCACTCCTGCAAATAGCGTACTGGCCAGACATGCCAGAAGAACACAAACAACTTTCTTCATTTTATTCTCCTATTTTCAAAAAAAATTTATTTTGATCAGCCAGACCCCCTGACTAATCTACATATATTCGTACCTATAAAAGAACAGGAGACCTTTCGATCAACCCTAAAGAACTATTATCAAAACTGATTATCGGATATATTAACAAATGAATTAACTTGATACTTACATTAAGTTATCATTTACCCCCACAAATGTCAATAATCAAATCAGCAAATAAAACAAGAAAGTTTTCTACACACATTAAATACAGCTAAAAAATCAACATAGAACAACTCTACATTAAAAAAAACAAAAAAAAGAACATTATTTACATTTGTTTACATTTAGAACATTTTATTATTTACAATACGAAATCATTCTGCTATGCTATGATTAATCAATCAGCCTTTCGCATTGTCAATAAAAGAAACTCAAATGAAAATATCCTCAAAAACAGAATGAATGAAATGCAAGATATTGAAAAATACATAGTTACAGGAATAGGCGAACTGCTCTGGGACATACTGCCCGAAACGAAAGTACCTGGCGGAGCACCGGCAAACTTCGCTATTCACGCCCGCAAACTCGGAGCCGAAACAACCGTAATAAGTGCCATCGGAAACGACAAAGACGGGCAAGATATATTGGAATTCCTTGAAAAAAAAGGAGTTAACACCAGACATATTCCACTTACATCATCGCCCACCGGCACAGTAAATGTCATTGTCGATGAACTGGGCAAGCCTGACTATACCATAGCAGAAAATTCTGCCTGGGATTACATATCTCTGCCAGAGAAAGCTCAGGAACTGGCCGGTGAATGCCATGCTGTCTGCTTTGGCTCTCTGGCCCAGAGAAATAAGACTTCAAGAGAATCGATCGGACATTTCCTCAAAGCCACCAGCAGTAATTGCCTGCGAATATTCGATATAAATCTTCGTAAAAACTATTATTCACCCGAAATAATAACAAACTCTCTGGTACTGGCCAATGTAGTAAAGCTCAATGATGAAGAGTTACTCGTATTACAAAAAATGTTCGACCTGTCCAATCATACCGAGCAGGCCCTGCAGGAACTCCTGGAAAGATTCGATCTCAGACACATAGCTCTCACACTGGGGGCACAAGGCAGTATCATGCTCAATCAGGAACAAATCCACCATCAGCCGGGCATTAAAAACCTCACCATAAGAGACACTATCGGCGCAGGTGATTCCTTTACTGCCGCCATGTGCATGGGCCTGCTGCACAACATGCCTCTTGCCACCATTAACAAGCTATCAGGCAGTATTGCGGCTTTTGTATGCACTCAGGCCGGGGCTACTCCAGATCTGCCCGGACAACTCATACACGAATTCGAGCGGTTCGCCGGCTCTGATATCATAAAACCCATAACACCTCTTACAACAATATAACCACCCTGACACAGGAATACAAATATGCAAAAGGCTCTGATTAAAAACGCACTGATCGCCTCACTGGGCGGACTGCTATTTGGTTTTGACACCGCGGTAATATCCGGCACTACCGAGGCCATCAAAGCCGCTTACAACCTGGACAGTAAACTACTGGGCTTTACCGTGGCCAGCGCCCTGATAGGCACTATCATCGGGGCAATAAGCATAAGCAAACCATCAGACAGATACGGACGCAAAAAAG
>JAFGDI010000012.1 GCA_016932145.1 Sedimentisphaerales bacterium | reverse complement strand
ATTGAATTTATCGCCTCTATATTCTTTTCACGCAGTTTCACATCCCAGACACAATGCGGGTCTGTATCAACTTTGAAAAGCTGATAGTGGACATTATTTCCACTGTTCACCGGCTGCTTTTTGTCATCATTCTTTTTCGGCATATTATAGAGACGCAAAATTATGCGTCTCCCTCTTTCATTTCAGGTTCAATACAGAAACGCATAATCATTCGTCTCTACATATATTCCATATATCACGGCAGATCTTGAGATTGTTTTCCAGCTCTGCCAGCGGCATCATGCAGGCAGCATCACTCAGAGCGCAAGCCGGGTCAGGATGCGTCTCTATGAACAAACCATCTGCACCGGCAGCAATAGCACTGCGCGCCAGCACTGCGGCCATGTCAGGCGAACCACCAGAAGCATTACCCAGCCCCCCCGGCTGCTGCGTAGAATGTGTTGCATCCATAACGACAGGTACGCCCAGAGCCTTCATCTGCGGTAATGCGGTCATATCGCATATCAGCCGATTATAGCCGAAACTACTGCCCCGTTCTACCAGCGAGATATTTTCACAACCCTGCGACTTTAATTTCTCAACTACATTTTTCATATCCCAGGGAGCAAGGAACTGAGCCTTCTTCACCTGCACTGCCTTACCCGTATTGGCCGCAGCTACCAGCAGATCGGTCTGCCGACATAAAAAAGCCGGTATCTGAATAACATCTACCACCTGCCCCGTTGCCGCTGCCTGATATGATTCGTGTATATCTGTTACTACCGGCACAGAAAACTCCCGGCGAATATCTTCTAAGATACGCAAGCCCTCTTCCAGGCCAGGACCGCGAAAACTAGAAACACTGGTACGATTGGCCTTGTCAAAACTGGCCTTGAACACATAACCGATACCCAGCCTGCCGCAGATGCCCTTCACTTGCTCGGCTATGGAAAAACACAGATCTCTGCTTTCAATAACACAAGGACCGGCCATTAAGACCAGATGCTTACCACCCAGCACCAATTCAGTACTGCCACTGCTTATTTTCATTATAGTTGTCATATTAAATCAGTAATAAGTAATAAGGAAATTACTTTCTATTCCATATCAATGAGCCCTAAAGACTCGGTTTCATTTTTCATTACTTCACGCGCCAGGGTAGTAGCATAACTGCCGGAATCCAGCTCAAAACGCAATTTCACATAATGGCCGGTCTCATCTTTTATGCCCTTTACCTCTATTGACTTGGGCTGAAATCTTAACGAACGACGCGTTCCCTGAGCTACCCTTTTGCCATAGCCAACCTTAAAATCGTCCAATGCCAGATTAGTCTCGCAAAGCACTTCATTTTCCAGTCTGGCAGCCTCTTCGCCCGGCCAGAGCATCTCATAGCCAAACATAGGACCTGTCGGACTGATATCAAAATTGTCGCATCTGTGTTGCTCTACTTCCGGCTCAAAAACCATAAAACAGGCGCCATTATCATGTTTACGGGCTATATCACCCCGATAGAGCTTATCAATGTCCTGCACCCTTCGCGCCAGCACCTTATTGAACATTGCTGACTGGAAGCTGGAAACGCAAAACCGTCTATACTTATGATCAATAGCATTAAAAGCCCCTTCATTATCGCCGGGCTTTCTCTCCAGCAGATATCGCAGAGCCTGCCTTTGTGCCAGAAAACTCATAGGCCAGGTTTGTAGTGCTTTTTTCAGATCGCCCTCTTCAAATGCCCGACGCGCCTTCTGTATGGTCTCATTCTCGATCTCCAGCGGCCTGGCCAATAATTCAGCGATAAATTCGTCCCAGTCCTCGCGAATAATAGCGGCCCCTAACACCTGACCATCATCTCTCTTGCCAAATCGCTGCTGACCGTAATAATTCGGCACGCCACGACGGCCCAAAACAGCCATGATATTTTCAACCCGGCTAACCGCCTCTTCCAGCTTAATATCTTTATCAAATTCCCTGATATTTATTTCAAAGATATTACCACGCAAATGCCCGGTTTTTATCTTATTGGTATGCCTTTCTATAGCAATTACCTTGAAATTACTGAAGTCCAGAGCCTTGATCTTATCTATGTCAATATGCTCTATACTCAACCACTGTCTGGTAACCGCCCGGGCATCTTTAAGCCCGGCAAAACCAATGTTCCGCCGGGGTATTCCCAACGCCTGGGCCATCTTATCAATAACCGACAAAGTAGCTATAGCTCGCTTTTCGACCTGGACATAAACATGCGTACCCTGACCTGAAGCCTGATACAAAGGTATCTCATCAACAACAAAGTCTTCATGGCGAACCTTCAGCCGCCCGCCTATGCCGGGCAGGTCAGAGGTTAAATACGGAGCATCACTACTCATAAACACTTTCTATTCAAAGAGTTAAGCCACAAATAAATATCCATACAATACATTTTGCAACTGGTAAATACTTATCTTTCATGTCTATAGATAATATGAGCAATACCCCCCCAATACAAGTAAAAAAGAAGCTGTTACCCCCTAAAACCTGACCATTCCTGACTGATAGACTTTGTCAAAGCAAAAGGCCGACATGGTTAGATGTCGGCCTTCTTCGGAAAAAATTGTAGTACAAAAAAACTAAGATATTTCCATTAGCAGCAAAAACTGCTGTATTTCTTATTTACTATATCTGGCTGGTCATATGGCTCTTTCGCTGCGAATGAAATGCCAGGGTGCTTTGTGGGTCCAGCTCACATACCATTCGCCAGGCAGCGTCAGCCCTGTTTACCAGCCCCATATTCTGTAAGGCCAGATTCAGGTTCGCTCCCAGACTTATTCCGCCCTGAGCATCCTGCGGGTTAGCCTCAATATGCTCCAGTGCCATAGCAAATTGCAGCTTGTCACAATACATTAAAGCCAGCTTATAATGCAGCTCACAATGCTCTGTACCTACCTGCATACCCTTAACAAACTCACTGGTAGCTCTTTCAAATTCCTTCTTCTCACGCAGCGCCATTCCCAGCTTGAACCGGGCACGCTGGAACGAAGGATTAGTCTCCAGAGCACGAGTATAATGCCTGATCGCATTATCGATCATACCCTTACTGCGAAGCAATATTGCATAGTTATAATGCAGTTCCGCCTTATTGGGATTTGCCTCAAGACCACGCCTGTAGCGGGCAAACTGGGCATCAAGCAGATCATTTCCTTCATATCCGATCTGACTCTGATCTATATCTGTTATCTGATTATTCTGGATCGCCAGTTTGATATGCAAACGGTTGATCTCAGCAAAGAGCAGATTTGTATTAGGTTCCAGGGCACAGGCCAGATCAAATGTATCTTCGGCTATCTCAGGTGAGCCAGCCAGAAACTGCGACACGCCCAGACCAATATAAGCAGCTATTATCCGGTCATTGATCTCAACGGCATTATTAAATGACTCAGCCGCCAGATGATAGCGATGCATTCTCATGTGCTGAGTGCCAAGTTTAACTGCCGCCTCCAGATAACCCGGGTATATCTCCAGAGCATGATTATAAGACATGACAGATTCTTTATCTGCCCCTATCTGACTATAGAGATCGCCCAGTCTTACATAGGTAGTAGGAAATGCACCGTTTTCTTCCTCTATCGCCTGCTTAACCAGCTCTATTGCCTGCTCCATATTGCCGTCTTTGACCATAGTCTCAACATCGTCGTCTCGATCATCAAAGTTTTCCGGCTCGATAAGCAGACCTTTTTCAAAATCTTCGATCGCCTTCTTATAATCTTCATTCATGAAGCTCAATTGAGCTGATATCATATAATTCCAGGCATCTTCAGGAAACCTGTTCTTTAATTCATTGCAATAGCCAATAGCCTGATCCAGATCATTGCGATAAAGTTCGATCGCTGCCAGACGCTGCCAGGCCTGTTTCAATGATGGCTTGGAATGTGCCACCCGCAAATAATGCTCGCAGGCACGATCTATCTCGCCCTGACGCTCCAGACAATGGGCAATGCCATATATTATCCTTACATCTTCAGGGAAAAACTTCTGGGCTTCCTCCAGTTGCTCTATGGCCTTGTCCAGATCGCCTGAAGAGGCATACATTGAAGCTCTGGCAAGATGGGCATCTAAATGACTGGGATTATACTTTAATATCGCGTCAAATACCTTTTCAGCACTCTCTGTACTTCCACTCTGCACAAAATGGATCGCTAATCGTAATTGATTGGCAATATGGTCAGGCTTTTTGTTTATAGCCTGCTGGAGCATGGTAAGGTCATCTGAGGTCAGTGGTGTCGCAAACGGCAGAATAAACCGCATAAGATCACCTTCAAGACCTTTACCTAATAATTCCAAAGCAAAACTCATATCTTCAGTCTCCTGTACTAAACAATTTCTTCTCTGTTCTCTTTTTTTTCCTTTTGCTGGTCAGATCACGCAGTTGGTTGTTTAAGCCCCCTGTTTACTCGCTTTTCTGTCCGGCAATTGTATCGACTGATAATATCTGCTCCTTAATTAGAAAATTGTCCCTTTTTTAATATCAAAAACAGTTGACTTTCACTGGTAGGCCCAATAGCCGCAGGCAATATGAAATATCAACCCGATACCCCTTTTTTTCAGCTATTAACGCATATTAAATAGAACATTAACATCCGAAACATCGCCACAACCGTCATAGTTAAACCCCAAAACATCAAAAAAAACTTTCAGAAAATTAAAAAATATTTTCAGGCCCAGAGTTATAGGACTCTTGCCAGTTATAAGACCATTTTTTTCAAAGCATTTCAAAGTAGAGACGCATAATCATGCGTCTCAGAATATCATTCCACGCCAGTCTGAATTTTGGAGAAACTATCTGTACTTGAGAGACTATCTCATTGGAAAGACTGTCTCATTTGGGAGACGCATAATCATGCGTCTCT